>CAZXJU010000020.1:12848-16482 GCA_964641035.1 uncultured Halobacteriales archaeon
CCTGGCCAGCCACGGCTACGTCGTCGCCTCGATCGACGTCAACACGGTCAACGCGCGCGACGGGGCCTACCCGTACGGCATGTGGGCGCGCGGCGAACTCGTACTCGCGACGCTCGACTTCCTGTCGGCCGCCGACGCCGGCCAGGCCGACATCGACCTGGACGGCCGACTCGACTTCTCCCGCATCGGCCTGATGGGGCATTCCCGCGGCGGAGAAGGCGTCGTCACCGCCACCCACGTCAACCAGGGACGCGACGTCCCGTACCAGATCCGTTCCGTCATCGCCCTGGCGCCCACCGATTTCCACGCGCGCGCCGTCGAGGACGCCGCACTCCTAAGCATCGTGCCGTACTGCGACGGCGACGTGTCGAGCCTCCACGGGCTCCGCACCTTCGACCACGCGCGAATGGACGACCCGGAGACCGCCAAGGTGCAGGTCCTCGTCGCGGGCGCCAACCACAACCACTACAACACGAAGTGGGGCAAGCCGTACGTCGCCGGCGTCGTCCGCGACGGCGACGACGCGCAAGCCGGACGACACATGAACCCCGAATGCGACCTCAGTCGGGAACACGACGGCGGACGCCTGACGCGCGAAGACACGTGGCGCGAGGCGACCCTGCACATCAACGGCTTCCTCCGGTGGACGCTCGGCGGCGAATCCAGCCTGGCCGCGTACTTCGACGGCAGCGCCGGGATGCCGGCCGCCGTCTGCCCGGCCGGCCAGGGCCCGTGCCCGGAGGCCGCCCACGTGTCGGCGGTGCTGCCGGGCCATCGGTGGCTCTTCAACGCGACCGAACAGGGGATCCTGTCCTTCAACGACGTATCCGTCACGCTCGACGGGTTCGCCTCGGAGTCGGTCTGCCGGCGCGGCGACTGCGACGGAAACGTCTATTCCGACGCGTGGGCCCTCGACCTCGCATGGGACCGGCTGGCCGGCATCCACGCCGACCTGCCCGCCGGTCTCCTGGTGGGGATGGACGTGTTCGCGTTCCGCGCGGGCGTGCCGTCGTACGGGGACGCCAACGCGCCCGATGCAAGCGTCGACGTGTCGGTCGTGTTCGTCGATGCCAACGGGACGCGCGCCCGCGTCGCCGCCTCCGACTTCTCGCACGCGCTCATGCATCCGCCGGGAGAGGTCGTCGAGGAGCAGGCCGGCGCGATTCCCGTCCGCGTCGGTACCACGAAGGTCGCCTACAACATGGTCCGGATCCCGATGACCGCGTTCGACGTCCGCACCGAGGACGTGGTGGCCGTCGAGATCGTGTTCGACCAGACCGAGTCCGGACGCCTCCTGGTGGCCGACGCGTGGGTCCAACCGGAACTACGGGCGGCCTTCGCCGCCTGAGGAAACCGGGTCGCCGGTCGCCAACGGCAGTGTGAAGGCGAACGTCGAGCCGTGGCCCCTTCCTGGGCTCTCGACCCAGATCTTGCCGCCGTGCGCCTCGACCAACTGCTTGGAGATGTAGAGGCCCAACCCGGTGCCTTTCTCTTTGACCTCTGTCGGATCATGCACCTGGACGAACGGTTGGAAGAGACGTTCGGCCTCCGCGGCATCAAGACCCCGCCCCGAGTCTTGCACCTCGACCCGTGCGAACCCGTCGTAGCGGCGGGCTCGCACGGTGACCGACCCGTCCGGCGGCGTGAACTTGACGGCGTTGCCGACCAGGTTGTAGATCACCTGTGTGATGCGTTGCCGGTCCGCGTGCGCCGGTAGCGCCTCGTCGACTTCCACCGCCACATCCATGCCCTTCTCGCTGGCGGCCGGCGACCACGACGCCACCGCCTGCTGGACCACCGTCTCCAACGCCAGCGGTTCGGGGTGGACGCGCAGCCCGCCGGCCTCTGCCTTCGCCATGTCTTTCAGGTCGTTGACCAGCCGGTCCAACTGCGCGACGTTGCGTTGGACGATGTCCACCGCCTTGGCGGCCTGTTCGCCCGTTGCACCTTTGCTGAGGAGGTACATCTGGATCCGGATCGGGGTCATGGGCGAGCCTAGGTCGTGGACGACGTTGTTGAGCATCAGCATCCGCGCCCGTCGGGCTTCTTCGAGTGATTGGTTGGCCGCGAGGAGCCGGCGCCGGTCGCGGTCCATGAGGATCGCGCCGACGAACGCCACGACGGACGTTAGGAAGACCACGGCGATGAGCAGGAGTTCGGCGCCCGGGTCGGGCGGTGCGGCCGACGCGTCGTTGAGAGTGAGGACGATGGACACCATGGCGAGGTTCCCGACGGTGATGACGAGCATCGCACCCACGGGGACCAACGCGGCGGCCAGGACGACCGCGACGACGGTCAAGTAGAGGACGTCGATCTGCTCAAGCGGCGCCGGGCTGGTCGCCCACAAGAGCCACCCGACCGCGAAGACTGTCCCCACGGCCAACGCGGCACCCGCCGAATGCCAACGGCTTCGGCTCAGCGCGTACGCTCCGGCCAGTCCGGCTACCACCAGCAGTCCGATGTCCAGGTCCGGGTCCCGCAAGCCGCCGTCGTCGGGTCCCGCCACGACGCCGGTCGCCACAGCGGCCACCAATACGACGAGGACGGCCGGAACGAGGAATACGAGGACGCCCGCGACGATGCGGACGCGCTCCCGCGTGTATTCCTCGGTCACCGCCGGATGAGGGTTCGCCAGCGCACGCCACACGTCGCGAATCCCTGAGGGCGTCTTCTCCAGCGCCACGTCGAACCCTCTGGGAGAATCGTCTGCCGGTCTTTAGCTTGATTCGCTGGCCGGTGGGGCCAAGAAATGTTCCCCCAGGCACGCTAAATAGCGGCGGGCCGATGCCGCGACCATGCCTGCCAACCGCCTTGCGGTCGTGAAAGCCGACGAGCGTCGAGAGCGGGGTAAGCAGACGTCCGGGATGATCCGCGAGGAGGCCTTTGCCGGCGACTTCCTGCGCGTGCCGCCAGGCGTCGTGCACCGTGAGAGCAACCCGTCTTCGGAGGAGGGCCAGCTGATCGTCGTCCGCTACGGCGGAGGCCCACCGACGGTCAACGTCGACGGGCCCGAAGCGTAGGGTGCCGAAAACCCGGGTCCATCCCGGCCGACGAAAGGCCTTTTGTACCCGGCAAGGGTAGCCGAGTGCGAACCCCCGTCACACGCCCCGTCGCGGCACGCGCCGCACGCCAAGCACGTGGGTTTCGATTACCTCCAGGGCCTGTAGAATCTCTAAACCGCTTCGCTGTTTTTTCTATGGGTGGGAGAAGGTTTGGAAACCGGGTTTGGGGGTTTCCGATTTGATTTGCGGCTGGACACCTTTTGGAGGTTTGCCTGCTGGGGGGAGTCCGTCTACGGACTCCCATAACGCGGGTAACCCATAAAAATGTGTCTAGACGCAATTTCAGAACGGTCGCCCGCAGGGCTCTGTTTATCAATCGTTCGCGTAGCCATGAAAAAGCGGGTGTTGCGGTTTGGAATTCGGAAAAGATAGTAAGGCAGCGTAAAATCCGCGCCCGCCGACCCCCATGGCACCCCTCCCCAATGCGGCGGCGGAGCCGGCCGCCGTGGTGGCCGGCGAGCACGCCGCCCGCGAAATTAGGCGTCATCATCGTATTCAAGGCGTGTTCGTCGTGGTAACATGATGGCCGCTGCGATGAAGCAGAAGATGGCGACGACGAAAAGTCCCGCGAG
>CAZXJU010000021.1:0-13872 GCA_964641035.1 uncultured Halobacteriales archaeon
TTCGCGGACGAGGTCCTGGAAGAGCATCTCGCCTGCCTCGAGCGTCTTTTCGAAGATCTCCTCGATGACGATGACCTTGCTCAGGTGCGGCAGGCGTTTGCGTACCTTCCGGATCTTGTTGAGGTGGTCGGCGGTCTCCACGACGACGACGCGCGATTCGCTGTCCCGAAGGATGTATTCCGCCTTCTCCGCCGTCAACGTGTCGTAGATCGGCACCGTGACGGCGCCGATGTGGAGCGCCGCCCAGTCCGTGATCGCCCACTCCGGGTTGTTCTTGGAGAAGATCGCCACGCGTTGGCCTTTCTCGATTCCGAGTGCCAGCAGGCCGTTGGCGGCGTGCAAGACTTGTTCGCCGAACGCTTGGTACGTGGTGTCGCGCCACGTGTCACCGACCTTGTGTTTGACGGCCAACGTGTCCGCATGCTTGTGGATAGATTCTTGGAAAATCTGTGTCAGCGTGGCGTTCTCCGCCTGTTTCACTTTGAGCCCCGGCTGCGTCATTTGATTTGAACCCCCAGACCCGTGCGAATCCTAGAGAATCGATTTAATCTTATGGGGAAGCGCAACGGTCGGACGTCGTCACGCGGCGCCGACCTGTTTGATTTCGTCGTTGATCTCTTCCGACGCCTCGAACGCGAACTTGCGCCGCCACGGTACGTCCACGGTCTCGCCGGTCTCCGGGTTCTCATACTCGCGCGCTTCCTGTTCGTACAGCTTGAACGTCCCGAAACCCGGGATCCGGATCGGCCCTTCATCTACGCCGTCGCGGATCGCATCGAACGCCGTCTCCACGATGGCCGTGGCCCGTTCCTTGCTCACGTCGTGCGTCTTGGCGACACGCGTACACACGCGGTCGAAATTCTCGTTGCGTTCCATGGTTTCCCAACACATCGTACTACCCGGTTACTCACCCTAAAAGGCTTGGGCGCTTTCGACCACACAAGCCACGAATGAACGAGATCGTCGTTAGCTAGGCTACATATAAGCCGCTCGTCGATGCTGCACGTGGTCGTGATTTCATGCGTGACGTGTACGTAGTCGGTGCCGGTTCGACGAAATACGGCAAGTTCGACAAGACCGCTCGAGAACTGATGATCGACGCGTCCAAAGACGCCATCGACGACGCCGGGATCGCAAGCAAGGAGGTCGACGGGGCCTTCATCGGCAACGCCTTCTCCATCGCCGAGAAGCAGGGACACATCGGTCCACTCATCATGACGGCCCTCGGGAACGCGGAGGCGCCCGCGACGACGGTCGAATCCGCGTGTGCGTCCGCGTCCAGCGCGTTCCGGGAGGCGTGGGTGAACGTGGCCGCAGGCGTCGCCGACGTCATGATCGCCGGCGGCACCGAACGGGTCAGCCAACTCGACACCCTGACCGCCACGTCGTACTTCGCCTACGGTTCCGACTACCAGTTCGAAGGGGGCAACGGGTGCTCCTTCCCCGGGCTTTACGCTGCGATGGCCCGCATCCACATGCAAAAATACGGGACGACGGAGGAGGATCTGGCAGAGATCGCCGTCAAGAACCACGGCAACGGCGCTAAGAACCCGAAAGCGCACCTGCCCAAGGAAATCACCGTGGACGACGTGATGCAGAGCATGGTGGTCGCCAGCCCCCTCAAATTGTATGACGCGTGCCCGTTCAGCGACGGGGCGGCCGCCGTCATCCTGGCTTCCGAGGAACGCGCCAAGGAACTGACCGACACCCCGGTCCGCATCCTCGGCGCCGGCCGCGCCGGTGCCGTCGCCGCGCTGCAGGAGCGAGACGATTTGAGCACCATCCCTTCTACCCGCCGGGCATACGACCAGGCGATGAAGATGGCCGGTGTCGACCGCAACGACGTCGACCTAATCGAAGTGCACGACTGCTTCACCATCGCCGAAGCGGTGGCGTTGGAGGACATGGGGTTCGTCGAGCGCGGCAGAGGCGCCAAACTTGCCGCAGAAGGCGTGACCGCCGTCGACGGCGACATGCCGGTCAACACGTCCGGCGGCCTGAAATCCAAGGGCCACCCTGTCGGTGCGACCGGCGTCGGCCAGATCGTCGAGGTCTACGAACAGCTTCTTGGCCGCAGTGGGAAACGTCAGGTCAAGGACGCGGAAATCGGCCTGACGCACAACGTGGGCGCCACCGGCGGATCCTGCGCCGTCCACGTCCTGGGGGTGTGACCATGCCCGAAGAGGTCGCGGAAGAGCAGGGCTCCATCACGATGAAGGCGCAAGAGGAGGCGTGGCGAGACGGCCGCCTGCTCGGGTACGAGTGCAACGAGTGCGGCGTGCGCCGGATGACGCCGATGGCCGTCTGCCCCAACGGGCACGACGACATCCAGGTCATCGAGTTCGCCACGACCGGCACGGTCGAGACGTACACCATCCAGCAAGTCGCCGCCGAGGCGTTCATGAACGAGGTGCCGTTCGCCTGGGCGATCATCGCGTTGGATGATGGCGGTCCCCGCGTCAGCGGCTGGATCCCGTTCATCGCCAGGCCCGACGACCTTTCACTGGGTACGAAGGTGAAGTACAGCCCGAGCTACAAGCCGGGCATGCGGTTCGAGAAGGCCGACGAATAGGCGTTACGCCCCGGCGGCCGGAAGACGGATCCGGGCCGCCTGCGCCGCCTCGATCCGTTTGATGACGTCTTCGAGGATCTCGTCCGGCGGCCCGACGGCGATGAAGTCCGCCATCTCGCACACCGGCGCGTTCGGGTCGTCGGTGACCGCGACGACCACTTCGGCCCCTTCGACGGCCTTCAAGTGGTCGTATTCGCCCACGACGCCGAACGCGACGTAAAGGCTGGGCCGGATCCGTTTGCGTTGCCGCGTCAGGAGTTTCTCCTTCGGTGCCCACCCACACGCGACGGCGGCCCGCGTCGCCACGACGGCCGCATCGAGTTTCTCTCCCAAGGCCTCCAGTCGTTCGAACGCCTCCTTCGAGCCAAGGCCGAGGCCACCGGCCAACACGGCGTCCCGACGCTCAAGCGGCCGGTCGACCGCAGCGCTCTCTTCCAGGAATTCCGTACGCGGGTCCGTCGTCGGCACGTCGTCGGTGACATCCACGTGGCGCGCCCGCCGAGTCTCGTCCGGGGTCGGCTGGCGGAACGCTCCGGGTATGACCGTGGCGATCTGTGGACGGGACTCCCGCGTCACGGCCACCCGGACCAGACGGTTCTCGAAGCTGGGCTGCTTCTGGCGAAGCAACCGGTCGCTGGTGTCGATGGTAAGGTCTTCGCAGTTCGGGACGATGCCGGTCTTGAGGCGCGCCGCGACCTGGGCCGCCAGGTTCCGGCCCTGGATGGTCGCGGCGAACAAGAGGATCTCGGGCCTCTTCTCCTGGACGAGGGTGACCAACGCTTCGCGCACGACATCGATCTGGAACTCGTGGAACCGGGACGCGTCCGCCGTGTAGACGACGTCGGCGCCGTACCGGGCCAAAATCGGTGTGATCTCCTCCGAAAGGTCGTGGCCCATGACGAGCGCACCGACGCGGGCGCCCAACTGGTCCGCCATCTCGCGTGCCTTGCCCACGAGTTCGAGCGCGGCCGGGAAGATCTCGTCGCGAGCCCTCCCGATCCACACCCAGACGTTGCGCCATTCGCCCGGCGGCGCCTCGGCGACGTCCCGACCGACGTCCGACTCGTCCGGTTGTGCCTCCCGCGTGTAGGTTTCGAGGAAGGCGGAGTACGGGTCTTGGTCGTCTGTATCGCTCATCGGCGTCGCCCCGTGTACCCCATGTCGTCCAATCGGCGCGCAAGGATCCGACCGACCTCGTCCGGTGCGCCCTCCCACGTGGTCCCTTTCCGGTCGGGTTTTTCCAGCGAAAGGCTGACGACCTCCGTCCGCGGGGCCAGGTCATTCAGCTGTTCCGGTTTGAGGCCCAGGTCGGCCAGCCCCACCCGTTTGACCGCCTTCTCGTCCATGGCGTCCGCAACGCCCCAGCTCGTGGCGTGGCGCGCCCGTACCACACCACGGGCCACCGTGACGAGGCACGGCAGCGGCGCGCGGGTCACCGCCCGGAACGCGCCGCCGGTGTGCGCGGGCGCTTGGATGTGGTCGCCGTCCAGTTCGATGCCTTCGGCTTCGATGACCAACGGCCAATCCAGCAGCGCCGCCAGTTCCGGCCCCACCGTGCTCCACGTGTGGTCTACGCTGCGGCTCGCGGCGAAGACCACGTCGGGTTCCACGAAACGCTCCAAGGCCACCTTGAACAGGTTCGCCTGCATGGTCGGGTCGTTTCCGGCGAACGCACTGTCGGTAAGCAACATCGCCTCGTCGGCCCCCATCGCCAGGCCTTCGCGCAGCTCGAACTCCGCTTCCGGTTCGTCGACCGTCAGGGCCACGACGCGCCATTCGTGCTCGTCCTTCAGGCGCAGGGCAAGCTCCAACGCCGACCGGTCCACAGGGTTCAGGATGAACGGGACGCCTTCGGTCAGCAATTGGCCGGTACGGCGGTCCATCTGAAGGCGCTCCGGGTCGGGGATCCGGCGGACGATCACGGCGGCCGTCCCGCTCATGCCGGCAGGCCTCCCAGGCGGACGAGTTCGCGTGCGATGATCAATCGTTGGATCTCACTGGTGCCTTCGTAGATCTCCGTGATGATCTGGTCGCGCCACGCACGTTCCACGAGGTTCCGGTCGTAGATGCTTGATGCGCCGAGGATCTCCAGCACGCTCTCGGCGACCCGTCCGGCCATCTCGCTGCCCTGGACCTTGATCGTGGCCGCGTTCATCGCGATGCGTTCGCGCAACACGTCAGGCACCGGTTGGCCGGCGGCGATCCGCTCATAGTATTGACCGACCAGGTCGGCCGTGTGGTAGATGATGTATTGTTGGCTGCGGATCTCAGCCGCCATGTCCGCCAGACGCCATTGTACGGCCTGCTCCTCGCTCAACGGCTTACCCCGACGCTTGCGGCTGGTCGCGTATTCGAGCGCCAACTCCAGCATCGCCTTCGAAGCACCGAGCACGCCGGCCGCCAAACCGGCACGGCCGCCGTCCAGCGCGGTGAGGGCGACGATGAAGCCCGCCCCGACGTCGCCGAGGACGTTCTCGCGCGGCACGCGCACGTCGTCGAAGATGAGTTCGGCGGTGTCGCTGCTGCGGATCCCCATCTTGTCTTCGATGGTGCCGACTTCGAAACCGTCCATGTCCTTGTCGAGGATGAAGCAGGTCACACCGCCCTTGGCCCCAAGCGCCTTGTCCGTGACGGCGAACGTGACGACGACGTCGGCTTGACTGCCGTTGGTGCACCAGATCTTCCGGCCGTTGAGGACGAACGTGTCGCCCTCCCGGTTGGCTTCGGTGCGGATCGACGCGGCGTCGGAGCCCGCCGTCGGCTCGGTAAGCGAAAAGGCCGCGATCTTCTTGCCGCGGCACAGGTCGGGCAGGTACCGTTGGCGCTGCTCTTCCGTCCCGTACAACCAGATCGGCGTCGTCCCGATCGAGACGTGGGCGCCGAGGATGGTCGTGTGGCTCGCGTCATGTCGGGCCATCTCTTCGGCCGCGATGCAGACGCCGACCTCCCCTAGGCCGGCGCCGCCGTACTCCCGGGGGAACCCAGTGGCGAACAAACCGGCATCCGCCATCCGACGGACGTTGTCCTTCGGGATGGTCCCATGGCCTGTGACGTCGTCCAACGGGATGTTGGGGCCGACCTCCTCCTTGAGGAATTTCCGGACGGTACGCCGGAACAGCTCATGCTTGGGGCTGAACGTGAAATCCAAGGCCACGGCGTTGTCCCTTCACTTGCCTTTGAAGTCCGGCTGGCGTTTCTCCACGAACGCCTTGATGCCCTCGACGAGGTCTTCCGTGGCCGCAAGCCGCAGCGCGGCCTCACGTTCGGCCTTGAGGCCGGCCTCGGTCTCCCCCTCGTCTAGGGCTGTTTTGATTGTGCTTTTCGCCTCTTTGATCGCCAAGGGCGCGCCCTTGGTGACGATCTGACGGCCGATATCGACGGCCGCACGGACCTCCTCGCCGTCCGGTACGATCTTGTTCACCAGACCGATGCGGAACGCCTCCTGGGCGTTGACCATCTGCCCGGTGAAAATGAGCTCCTTCGCCTTGGCCGGTCCGAGAAGCCGGCTGAGCCGCGTGGTGCCGCCCCAGGCGGGAATGAGACCGAGCCACACCTCGGGTTGACCGAAGCGGGCGCGGTCGCTGGTGATGCGCAGGTCGCACGCGAGCGCCAACTCGTTGCCTCCGCCGAGGCTCAGCCCGTTGACGGCGGCGATGACGGGCTTGGGGAAATCGTCGATCTTGTTGAAGGCGTCCTGGCCGAGCTTGACGAGTTTCTCGGCGCTATCCGGGCCCATCTTCTGCAGTTCATTGACGTCGGCGCCGGCGCTGAACGCGTTGGTGCCTGCACCCGTCAACACGACGACGCCGGCCTCGGTGTCGTCCGCCAGCTCGTCCAGGGCCGCAACGAGCGCCTCGAGCACGTCCGGGCTCAACGCGTTGACCGGGGGGTGGTCGATCGTGAGTACGGCGACGCCGTGCTCCTTCTTGATTTTCAGGAATTTGCTTTCGGAGACTGCTTCGGCCATGTGGGTACTCCTCGGGTTGAAAACCGACGGCCGGCTTAGATAGTTTGGGTAACTGACACTGGACAACCTGGCCAGTTGTACCATAGCGATTCATGACGAGCCGGTTGTGCGTCATGAAGGCTCGACGCACCGGCTGCGGATCCGGCGGGTTCGAGCCCATGCCGTCGAATGTCCACAATGCATGTCGCCGATGCCGGAAGGCTCGTCCATCCATCTTGGACGGCGGCGACGGGATGGGACGTGTTCTTCGTGCTCGACGAAGTCGTTCGCCTCATCTAGTCGGCGTATTCGAAGAACCCGCGCCCGGTCTTCTTGCCCAACTGCCCCTTCTCGACGAGTTCGCCCAGCACGGTCGGCTCCTCCACGTGATCGTCGTACTCCGGCAGGTTCTCCTTGACGGCCTGTTGCGCATGGTGGATGACGTCGAGGCCGATCATGTCGCTCAACTCCAGCGGCCCCATCGGGAACCCGGCGCCGGCCTTCATCGCGTTGTCGATGTCCCGCGCGGAGGCCACCTTCTCCTCGTAGCAGCGGTACGCCTCTTGCATCATCTGGCCGAGGATCCGATTCACCAGGAACCCGGGGCACTCCTTGACCTGGATCGGCATCATCGGGTAGCGATGGTTGCGCATGCCCGCGAACAGGTTCACGATATCGCTGACGGTCTCGTCGGACGTCTCTTCTCCGGGGATGACCTCGACCAAAGGCAGCGTCGTCGGCGGGTTGAAGAAGTGGGTGCCGAGGAACCGCTCCGGACGCCCGCTGGCTTCGGCGAGCTTCGTGATCGGAAGGCTCGACGTGTTCGTCGCCAGGACCGCCCGCGACCCGACGACGTCGCCCAGCGATCCGAAGAGCTTCTTCTTGACATCCATGTCCTCGACGACGGCCTCGACCACGAAGTCGGCGTCCGCCAGGTCCTCGGTCTCGGAGGCGGCCGAGATCCGTCCGAACGCCTCGTCGACCCGTGACTTGGGGTACGTCGGCTTGTTCCGTTCGCGTACCGCCTCCTTCTGCTCATCGGTCAAGGAGATCCCGTTCTCCTTCTCGAGCCGACGGATCTGCCGGTCCGCCTTCGTGTCGTGGAACGCGGCCAAGGCGTCGAGGCTTTGACGGACGTCCGCCAGGCCCTTCTCGATGAATTCGTCCTTGATGTCGTTGAGCAGGACCGTCTTCCCGTTGAGCGCGAAAATCTCGGCGATGCGTGCGCCCATCGTGCCGGCCCCGACGACGCCTACCGTGTCTACGAAGAGTACCATAATCCCTCCCGTACGGCACGGGCCGCGTCGCTTTTGGATGCTTCGGTGGCCCTTGCGGCCGTGGCACCCGACGACGCGGCAAAGCTTCAAGTAAGGGAGGCCGCTTGCCCGGCCCGACCTTAAATACGCGCCTCCCGGTGAGGGGGGCGCCGGAGGGGTTCCATGGTCAGCGAGGCGTTCGAGGCGTACCTTCCCGTGGCCATCCTGGCCGGGGTAGCGGTCCTGCTGGTCTTCGTGACGTTGTTGACCGCCCGCCTGCTTGCGCCCAACAATCCCACGCGCGGCAAGACAAGCACGTACGAGTGCGGCGAGCTGGCGCTCGGTTCGGGCCGCGGCCCCATCGCCATTCAGTACTACATGTACATCCTGGTCTTCTTGATCCTGGACATCGAAGCCGTCTTCTTGATCCCGTTCGCGGTGGAGTTCCTGAACCTGTCGTTGACGGGAATCGTGATCATGCTGTTGTTCGTCCTCCTCCTGTTGGAGGGTTGGGCGTACGCGTGGACGAAGGGCGCGCTTGAGTGGGTGCCTTCCGCGTGACGGGGGAACGGGGTCGCGTGGCGGGCACCCAAGACCGGTCGAGGCCGCGTGAGATCATGCCGCCGGGCCACGGCGTCTACGCCAAACCGGACCGGGGCGACAAGGAGGCCGACCAGGTCGACCTCATCATCCGGAAGGAGGAGACGGAGCACGGCTCCTTCTTGATGGCGAAGCTCAACGACCTGGTGCGATGGGGTCGCGCCAACAGCCTGTGGCCATTCACGTTCGGGTTGGCGTGCTGCGCAATCGAGATGATGGGCGCGTACGCCCCGCATCACGACATGGCGCGTTTCGGTTCCGAGGTCAGCCGCGCGTCGCCACGCCAGTGCGATCTGATGATCGTGCCGGGCACCGTGATCAAGAAGATGGCGCCACGGATCCGCAACCTCTGGGAGCAGATGGCGGAGCCGCGGTACGCGATCTCGATGGGCGCCTGCTCCACCAACGGCGGGCCGTACCAGGACGCCTACAACGTCGTCAAGGGCGTCGACCGGATCATCCCGGTCGACGTCTACGTGCCCGGGTGTCCCCCGCGGCCAGACGCCCTGTTGGAAGGCCTGATGATCCTGCAGGACAAGATCAAGCGCGAATCGCCGGGCATCAAGATCGGATTCAAGAAGTGAGGTGGATCGACGTGGTGGAGGAGGAACGACCGGAGGACGCCCCCGACGAGCCAGAGGACGCTCCCGAGGAGGCGTCGCCTTCCCCCGCGGATTCCGACGATGCCGGGTCCGAGAAGCCCACCGAAAGCGAGGGTTCCGACGAGCCGGAACCCGAGACCAAGGAAGGCGGCGAGGCTGCCGAGAAGGCGCCTCAGAAGAAGCCGCCGGCATCTGAGGAGAAGAGAGCACCGGAGAAGAAGGAGGCCGCCGAGGCCAAAGAGGAGCCGCCGGAGGAAGAGGAGGAGAAGCCTCCCATGTCCGCCAACGAGGACACCGAGTCCTTCGCAGGCAACGCGGACGCCGCGGCCGAACAGGTCGAAGACATCCGTCCCGACATCCCCGCCTTCCGGGTACCCCGGGAGAACCTTGTCGACGCGATGACCTACCTCCAGCAGCAGCTGGCCTACGACCACTTGGCCTGCATCACCGCGCTCGATTGGAAGGACGGCAACCTCGAGGTCGTCTACAACCTGTGGTCGTACGCCAAGAACCGACCGATCGCCGTCCGCGTCTCCCTGTCCGCCGACGACCCCGTCGTCCCGTCACTCACCTCGTTGTGGAAAGGGGCCGACTGGTTGGAGCGGGAAGAGTACGACCTGATGGGGATCCGGTTCGACGGGCATCCCGACCTGCGGCGGATCATGCTGCCGGAAGGGTGGAAGGGCCATCCGCTTCGCAAGGACTACGACCTGAAACAGGAACAGTACGTCGGCATGGACGACAAGGGCGACGACGTCGTCTATGCCGAGCCGCGGGAGGATGCCTGGTAACCATGGCGATGCCGATGGGTCCCCAGGCGACGCCGCGGGCCGCGCGCATAAAATCCGTGGCGGAGCAGGACGGCGTGAAGCTGCTCGAGATGAACTTCGGACCGCAACACCCCTCGACGCACGGGGTGCTGCGTCTGAAGGTGAAGTTGGACGGGGAGATCGTCCAGGACGTCGAGCCGGTGCTCGGCTACCTCCACCGGTCGAAGGAGAAGATCGCCGAGCTGCACCAGTACCTCAAGTTCATCGAGATCACGGACCGCATGGACTACAATGCGCCGGGGCTCAACGAGTGGGGGTTCTGCCTCGCCGTTGAGGAGCTGATGGACCTAGAGGTGCCCGAGCGGGCGGAGTACTTGCGCGTGATTCACGGCGAACTCCACCGGATCGCCAGCCACTGGTTGTTCCTGGGCACGATGGGGCTCGACATCGGCGCGGTCACACCGTTCTTCTGGGGCTGGCGCGAACGCGAGCAGGCGTTGAACCTCAACGAGGCGCTGACCGGCGTGCGCATGCATTCGAATTACGTCCGCTTCGGCGGCGTCAAGTTCGACGCGCCGCGCGGCTGGTTCGAGACGCTGGGCGCCTACCTCGATCAATTGCCGGACCGGCTCGAAGAGTTCGAGAACCTGCTGGTCCAGAACGACATCCTGCGCGCCCGGATGATCGACGTGGGCGTCCTTCCGAAGAAGGACGCGATCAGCTTGGGCGCCACGGGCCCCATGCTGCGCGCCTCCGGCGTCGGCTTCGACATGCGGCGTTACGACCCGTACAGCGTCTACGACCGTTTCGATTTCGATGTGGCCGTCGCGGACACGTGCGACGTGTACGCGCGGTTCCTGGTGCGTATCATGGAATTACGCGAATCCGCAAGGATCATCCAACAGGCGATCAAGGAGATCCCGGAAGGCGACGTCATCGATCCGTCCGTCGAGGGCGCCAAACAGTTCCGCATCAAGCCCGAGGAGGGCGAAGCGTACAGTCGGATCGAGGCCGCCAAGGGCGAACTGGCGTATTACATCGTCAGTGACGGGTCGATGAAGCCGTACCGCGTCAAGATCCGTGGGCCCAGCTATTCCAACCTTCAATGTTTGCGGACGATGGCGGTCGGCCAGAAGATCCCGGACCTCATCGCGTCGCTAGGAAGCATCGACATCGTCCTGGGGGACGTGGACCGGTAGGGGTGAAGAGATGGGTTCCTTCGAAGATTTCATCGACGGCATCCTGGACGCCGTGGTCGGCGTGGTCGGCTACGACAGCCCGTTCTGGGTCGCGCAGACGATCAGCTGGTCGGTGCAGGCGGTCCTTCTGTTCGCGCTCGTGTTGACGACGGGTGGCCTCTTCACGTTCGTCTTCCGGCGGTTGTTCGCGTTCTTCACGCAACGGATCGGCCCGAACCGGGTCGGCCCGTTCGGCTTGTTCCAGTTCGTCGCCGACGGGATCAAACTGGTGACGAAGGAGGACGTGACGCCGGCGCGTGCGGAGAAGCCGCTGTACCGGGCGGCCGTCTATCTGGCCGTCGCGCCGTTCGTGTTGGCGTGGGCGCCGATCCCGTTTGCCGAGAATGTGATTTTCTCCAACATCGGCGTCGGCATCGTGTTCATCTTGGCGATCAGCGCCCTGGGGCCTGTCGGGGAGATCACGGCGGCGTGGGCCTCCGACAACAAGTACAGCCTCTACGGCGGCATCCGGGCGGCCGCTCTCGACTTCAGTTATGAGATCCCGTTGGTGCTGGCGGCACTGGGCGTCATCCTGTTGGCCGGTTCCATGAACACCATGGAGATCGTCCAGGCGCAGGAGGGCCTCTGGTTCGTCTTCCCGCAGATCCTGGGCGCCTTCATCTTCTTCGGGGCGGCGGTGGCCAAGGCCGGCTTGATCCCCACGGACCTGCCGGAGGCCGAGAGCGAACTGGTGGCCGGGTTCACCACGGAATACTCAGGCATGCGGTTCGGCATGTTTTTCGTCGTCCTGTTCGGCCAGGTGTTCTTCATCGGCGCGTTGATGACGACGATGTTCCTGGGCGGCTGGACCGGTCCGTTCTGGGATTCCGGGTTCCTCGGCGTCTTCTGGTTCGGCGTGAAGACGCTCTTCTTCTGTTTCGTCGTGTTCTGGATCTGGCTTAGTTTCCCGCGCGTCCGGATCGACCAGTACCTGAACTTTGCGTGGAAGGTGCTGTTCCCGTTGAGCCTGTTGAACCTGGCGGTCGCGGCCGGGCTGAAGTATTGGGGGATCGTGTGATGGCAGAGAAGTTGAAGGTGGCCGGCCGCAGCCTCCCGAACCCGTTGGAAGTCCAGCCGACGATCGTCGACCCGCACCGCCGGCGGCGACCGCCGCTGACGGCGCTGCTGACCGGGTTGAAGACGACGCTCGGCGTCTTCTTCCGTCGGCCTGTGACGTACCAGTACCCCGAGGAGAAGATGCCGGTGGCCGAACGGTACCGCGGCCGGATTGGGCTGGAACTGGATTTGTGCATCGGGTGTACGTTGTGCGCGCAGGCGTGCCCGAACGGCACGTGCTTCATGGTCGACCACAAGTACGAGAAGACGGAGGCGATGGCCAAGCAGTTCCCGAACCGTCGGGACATCATGCCGGCCGTCGAGGTGGCCCGGTGCATCTATTGTTCGTTGTGCGAGGAGGTGTGCCCGACGGGCGCCATCCACATGACACCCGAGTACGAATTGGCGCGCGAACGGCGGGACATGGTGTACACGCCGGACATGCTGCAGATGACGGAAGCGGAATTGGACGGCATGGACCCGGACGAGGTCCGCGACCGCATGAACAAGGGCCGCCGTCTGATCATCGAGAACGACAGGAAGAGGGTTTGACATGGCGGTAGCGGACATCATCGCGTTCAGCGTCGTGGCCTCGACGACCTTGGCGTTCGCCGTCGGCGTGGTCGCGGCGCGCAAGCTGTTCTACGCGGCCTTGTTCCTGGCCGGCTCCCTCATCGGGGTGGCCATGACGTTCCTCTTGTTGGGCGCGGAGTTCCTGTTCGTCGTCCAGATCTTGGTCTACGTGGGTGCGGTGACGACGTTGATCCTTTTCGCCATCATGTTCACCGAGGGCGGCTCGACGGCCGAGGAGGTCGAGAAGTAGATGGCGCACGAACGCGTGAAAGCGCTGGTCGCCATCGTCCTGCTGGTCACGGTGTTCGCGACCGTGATCAACGTCGACGCGTGGCGCGGTGAGCCCGTGCCGCAGGAGACCATCCACGGGATCGCGGAGGCGTTGTTCGACACGTACGTGGTGGCGTTCATGGTACTCTCGGTCTTGTTGACCGGGGCCTTGTTCGGTGCGCTCTACATGGGCATGCGGCCGGGTCTCGACGAGGATGACGAGGAGGTGGAGGCGTGATCCCGGTCGCCGCGTACGTGGCCTTGAGCGCCGCCTTGTTCACCGTCGGCCTCTACGGCTTGTTGACCACGCGCAACGCGATCAAGATCCTCATGTTCATCGAGCTGCTATTGAACAGCGCGCACATCAATTTCGTCGCGTTCGCCAGTTATTACGGCAACGACGACGGGCTCGTGTTCACGATGTTCGGCATCGCGCTGGCCGCCGCGGAGGCCGCCGTCGCGATCGGCATCTTCCTGAACCTCTACCGGAAGCGAGGCACCGTGAACGTCGACCGGTTGTCGAGCTTGGAGGGGTGACGACTCGAGATGGTGCTTGAATACGTCTGGTTGGTCCCGCTGCTGCCGTTGCTCGCGTTCGGAGTCATCCTGACGCTGAGGAACCGGTTGCCCAAGGGCGGTTTCTGGGTGGCGTTGCCCGCCGTCGTCGCCAGCTTCCTGCTCAGCGCGGCGATCTTCTGGCGCGTCTGGTCGACGGGCGCCACGTACGAGACGAGCATCACGTGGATGCAGATCGGGCCGCACACCTTCGAGATGGGGTTCCTCGTCGACGAGCTGTCGGCGTTCATGGCGGTGCTGGTGAGCCTGCTGAGCAGCCTCATCGTCCTGTATTCGGCCGGGTACATGGCCGAGGAAGGTCCGCGGCTGCCGCGGTACTACGCCGAGATCACGCTGTTCATCGGCGGCATGCTGGGGACGGTGCTGGCAGACAACTATCTGCTCATGTTCATGAGCTGGGAGATCATGGGGCT
>CAZXJU010000021.1:13972-16281 GCA_964641035.1 uncultured Halobacteriales archaeon
ATCTGGTTGCCGGACGCCATGGAAGGCCCGACGACGGTCAGCGCGCTGATCCACGCGGCGACGATGGTGAAGGCCGGCGTGTTCCTCGTGGCGCGGTCCTACCCGCTCTATGAGCACGTCCCCGACGTGTTCCTCCTGGTGGGCGTGCTGGGCGGCGTCACCGCATTCCTGGCGGCGACCATGGCGCTCGTGCAATGGGACATCAAGCGTGTGCTGGCGTATTCGACGCTCAGCCAGCTTGGGTACATGTTCCTCGCGTTGGGTGCCGGCGGGTTCCTGTTGACCCTGCATGACGACACGATCGGGTTCACGGCGGGCCTCTTTCACCTGATGAACCACGCGTTCTTCAAGGCGCTCTTGTTCCTGGCTGCCGGCAGCGTCATCCTGGGTGTCCACCACCACAACGACATGCGGAAGATGGGTGGTCTTCATTCCAGGATGCCGGTGACGTCGTGGACGATGCTGATCGCGTCGATCGCGATCGCCGGCATCCCGCCGTTGTCGGGATTCTGGAGCAAGGACGAGGTGTTGGCTTCCGCCCAGGAGGCGGGGGCGACGGCGCACGTGCTGTTCACCGTCTTGTGGATCTTGGCGTTGGCGACGGCGTTCCTCACCGCCTTCTACATGTTCCGGATGTGGTTCCTGACCTTCACGGGAGAGCCGAAGTCGGACGTGGCGCGTGACGCGCACGAGAGCCCGGCGGTAATGACGGTGCCACTGGCCATCCTCGCGTTCTTCTCGGTCGTCAGCGGCTTCTTCATCTTCGAGCCGACGTTCGCCGAGATGTTGGCGGCGCCTGGCACGCACGCCCATGAAGGGCTCTTCATGACGATCGTCACGAACCCGTGGACATGGGTCGGGACGGCGATCGCGTTGGCGGGCCTCGGCCTGGCGTGGCTGGCGTATTACCGGAAGAGCGTCGACCCCGGCTCGTGGGTCGCCGGCGTGCCCGGCAAGCAGGCGCACAGCCTGCTGACGAACCTCTACTACTATGATGCGGCGTTCATGAAGACCAGCGAACGCGTCGGGCTGGGGTTGGCGCGAGCCAGCCGCGTAACCGACGATTACGTGGTGGACGGCGCGGTCCGCATGACCGGCCGCGGGGCGCAGGCGGCCGGAGACCGCGGCGGCCGGACGCAGACGGGACGTGTGACGACGTATGCAGCGACGTTCATCACGGGCCTGACGATCGTCCTGCTCGTCGCCGTCTACCTGTCCGACTGGTTGAAGGGGGTGCTGTGAATGGTGTACTTGTCCGTGGCGTTGTGGACGCCGTTGATCGGCGCGCTGCTGATCCTGCTGTTCCCGAGACTCAAGGGCAATGCGTTGAAGCAGACGGCGGTCGTGTTCACGCTGCCGAGCCTCGTGATCAGCCTGATGCTGTTCTTGGACATCGGCATCAACATCAGCAGCGGCATCCAGTTCGACGAACGGTACCGGTGGATCCCGGCGCTCGGCTCAAGCATCCACCTCGGCGTCGACGGTCTGAGCATGCCGATGGTGTTCCTGAGCGCCGTCTCGTTCCCGCTCGTCTTCCTGTTCGCGTGGGACCAGAAACACCGGGACCGGGAGTTCTTCCTGTTGTTCCTCGTGCTGGAGACGGCGGTCCTCGGCGTCTTCATGGCGCTGGACTACTTCCTCTTCTACGTCTTCTGGGAACTCACGTTGATCCCGATGTTCTTCATCATCGCGATCTGGGGCGGGCCGAACCGGAGGTACGCCGCGGTCAAGTTCTTCCTGTACACGTTTCTGGCCAGCCTCGTGATGCTGTTGGGCATCATGGCGCTCTACTTCCAGGCGGAGCAAGCGCTTGGATTCCGTACGTTCGACATGTTGGAGATCGCCGCCGTAAGCGGTGGGTTCGGCCGTGGCTTCCAGACACTCGTGTTCGGCGCCCTGTTCATCGGGTTCGCGGTGAAAATGCCGACGGTTCCGTTCCATACGTGGCTGCCGGACGCCCACGTGCAGGCGCCGACGGCCGGAAGCGTCATCCTGGCCGCCGTGCTGTTGAAGCTCGGCTCGTACGGGCTCCTGCGCATCAGCCTCCCGGCGCTGCCTGAGGGCACGGCCGCTTGGAGCGTCCCGATGATCATCCTGGGCATACTCAGCATGGTGTACGGCGCGTTCCTTGCATTGGCCCAGAACGACCTGAAGAGCATGATCGCGTACTCGTCCATCAGCCACATGGGCGCCGTCCTGCTCGGCATCGGCAGCCTGACGACGCTCGGCATCGCCGGCGCAATCTACATGATGCTGGCGCACGGGCTCATCAGCGGGATGCTGTTCATGAGCGCCGGGGTCGTCCAACA
>CAZXJU010000022.1:0-15956 GCA_964641035.1 uncultured Halobacteriales archaeon
CCTCGCAGGCTGCGCGAGCGGAGGGACCCAAGCGCCGGCATCGACGAGCGACGACCCCTTGGCTCCCGTGGAATGGAATGCGAAGACGGGTGCCATCGCCGGCAAGCTCATCGATTCGTCCCTTCTGCCAGTCCCGCGGGCGGCGGTCGTCCTGGAGGACACGGCGCACGCAACCACGACGTCAGATTCCGGTGCGTTCGGCTTCTCCTTCGTTCATCCTGGGACATACTCCTTGTCCGCGTCGGCGGCCGGGTTCGAGGCCGTGACGACGCAGGTCCAGGTGAACGCCGGCGAGGTCACCGACGTCCAAGTCGAGACGACCTCCATCGCCGGCAACGTGTCATACCACGAGACGATGACCGCAAGCGGCCGCATCGGGTGCAGCGTCGCCGTCTGGCAGCCGACGGACGTGGTCGCGAACAACCAACCCGTCGGGCTTTGCGTGCCCCTCAACACGGGTTTCCAGACCGTCTTCCTCATCGATTCCATCGAGGACGTCTCCGGGTTCTGGATCGAGACGACGTGGGAGTCGACGCAGATCGCCGGCGACGGGTTCACGACGTTCTGGCCGTTCGGCAACGAGTCGGGGCTCTCCTACATCGGTGTCTTCAACGGAAGCGACCCGCTCTCGGACCCGGTCCCGCCGGCGACGTTGGATGCGTTTCTGGCGGAAAACGACCGGAGCCGCTTGATGTGCGAGGAGACCGGCTGCCGGCTCGCAGGCTGGCATTACACGTACGCGAACACGCTGGGAAACGCGTACCCCGTTGATTTCGCGGTGCAGGTCGACCAGCCGTTCGATGACTACGTGACGGTATTCCATGGAGCCGTCTTCCCCAGCCAGTTCACCGCGCTGCCCGACGCCTGAGTTGAGGAATCGTCGAACCGTGTGTGCCGCGAGACGTTTCCAATGGCCGGATGACCTGTCGGACAGGCGGCTCGTTCTCACCGTTTTACTGGCTTCCGAACCTCGGCGTCTTGCGCGATCTTAATCGTTCGAGGGTCCCCGCACGACGAGCACGTCCTTGTCGCACTGGGTGGCCACGCCGTACGCGACGCTGCCCATGAACACCCGTTCGAGGAACCCGGGCGCGTGCGTGCCGACCACGACGAGGTCGGCGCCCGTGGCGTCCGAGGTCTTCAACACGCCGTCCGTCGGATGGTCGCGCACCAGGTGGGTCTCGGCCGTCCCGCCGAACCGGTTCTTGTTGACGTCGTCCAACATCTGCTTCATGGTGCCTTGGTATGAAGCGTCGGATACGCCGTCGGCGATCTGCGCCCACGGTTCGACGTCGGCGCGGCCCTGCCACCAGAGGCTCGGGTCCACGACATGCACGAGGTCGACGTCGGCGCCCCACGATTCGGCCCACTCGTGGGCCTTCCCGGCGGCCGCCTGGGACGCCTCGGAGAAGTCCGTGGCCAACAGGATCCGCCGGTACGGCGCACCGGATCGGGACGCAGGCGTGCGCACGACCAGGACGTCGGTCGGCGCCGACCGGAGGATCGACCGGGCCCTTGACCCCATGAACAGCCGTTCCATCTTGGAGGGTTCGCCGCCGCCGACCACGACCAGGTCCGCCTCCCACTCGTCGGCCGCCTGACCCACGGTCGCGCCGACGGAGCCGTGCTGGAGTTTCACCGATTCCTTCGGCAGGCCGTGCTCGTCGGCCAGTTCCCGCAAGACGCGGTTCGTCTCCTGGATGGCCGTCGTGTCGGCCTCGGAGAACGCGGCGCGGTCCTTGTCGCGCAGCATCGGCGAATGGACGTTCGACATCAGCAGCGGCATCACGTGCACGAGCCGGTATTCGGCCTCGTCCCCGCCGAACCGGCGGGCGGTCGCCATGGCGTACTCGGCGTGTTCGGAGAAATCGGTGGCGACGAGGATGCGCGGACCGGCCATGGCCGCCCGTACGCCGCGGCCGGCTCTTGGGTGTTTCCGTCACGACGGGTCGGACCCGCAGAACCCCTTAAGAACCGGGGCGAGGTAAACCGGCGTGCAAGGAGAGACCACCATGTCCATCGAACCGACCCCCGACTCCGTCCGCACCGCATATTCCTCGATCCGCCAGCGCCTCGACGTCGTCCGCAAGCGCCTCGGCCGACCGCTCACGTTGGCCGAGAAGGTCCTCTACGGCCACCTGGACGACCCGGAGGGCGCCGAGCTGGACCGCGGCACGAGCTACCTGATGCTGCGGCCCGACCGCGTCATCATGCAGGACGCCACAGCCCAGATGGCGGTCCTGCAGTTCATGCAGTCCGGCCGCGACACGACGGCGGTCCCGACGACGATCCACTGCGACCACTTGATCCGCGCCAAGGTCGGCGCGGACGAGGACCTGGAGAAGGCGCTGGGCGAGAACAAGGAGGTCTACGACTTCCTCGCGTCGGCGGCCGCCAAGTACGGCATGGGGTTCTGGAAGCCGGGCGCCGGCATCATCCACCAGGTCGTCCTGGAACAGTACGCCGTGCCGGGCCAGATGATCATCGGTACGGACAGCCACACCCCCAACGCAGGTGGCCTCGGAACGTGGGCGTCCGGCGTCGGAGGCGCCGACGCCGTCGACGTCATGGCCGACTTCCCGTGGGAGGTGCTCCACCCGAAGGTCATCGGCGTCAAGCTCACCGGCGAACTCAAGGGCTGGGCCGCCCCGAAGGACGTCATCCTCAAACTGTGCGGCCTGCTCACCGTCAAGGGCGGCACGAACGCCGTCATCGAATACTTCGGACCCGGCGCCAAGAACATCAGCGCCACCGGCAAGGGGACGATCACGAACATGGGCGCCGAGGTGGGCGCCACGACGTCGATCTTCCCGTATGATGCGCGGATGGCGACCTACCTCAAGAGCACGGCCCGCGAGGACCTCGTCGCCGTCATCGAGGAGAACGAGGACCTCGTCACGGCCGACCCCGAGGTGGAAGCGGATCCGGAGAAGTATTACGACGAGGTCGTCGAGATCGACCTGTCGGCGCTGGAGCCGCACCTGGTGGGCCCGCACACGCCGGACCTGGCGCGCCCCATCAGTCAGGTGGCCGCCGCGGTCACCTCGGAAGACTACCCGGACACCATCAGCGTGGCGCTCGTCGGGTCGTGCACCAATTCCAGCTACGAGGACATCAGCCGGGTCGCCGCCTTGGCCGAGCAAGTAAAGGCGCACGGGTTGAAGATGGCCGTCCCGTTCCTGGTCACGCCCGGAAGCGAACAGGTCCGCGCGACGATCGAACGCGACGGGCTCCTTCAGAAGATCCAGGACGTGGGCGGCACGGTGCTCGCCAACGCGTGCGGTCCCTGCATCGGCCAGTGGGACCGCCCGGAGATCAAGCAAGGCGAGCCGAACACGATCGTCACCAGTTTCAACCGGAACTTCCCGCGGCGCAACGACGGCAACGCCGCCACGATGGCGTTCATGGGCAGCCCCGAACTCATCTTCGCGCTCGGCCTGGGCGGCCGCCTGAGCTTCAACCCGCTGACCGACCCCCTGAAACAAAACGGGGCCGAATTCCATCTGCCCGTGCCGGGGCCCGCCCCGGAGGTCCCGCCCGGCGGCTTCGTCCAGGACGTTGCGGGGTACCAGCCGCCGGCCGACGACCCGTCGGCGGTCACGATCCAGGTGGCCAAGGACAGCGAACGCCTGGCGCTCTTGGAGCCGTTTCCGGCGTTCCCCGGCCCGGAGGCGTACGCCGGCATGCCGGTGTTGATGAAGACGAAGGGCAAGTGCACGACCGACCACATCAGCCCGGCGGGGCCGTGGCTGCGGTACCGTGGCCACTTGGACCGCATCAGCGACAACCTCTTCACCGGCGTGACGAACGCGTTCACCGGGGAATCCGGCACCGGCCGCGACGTCCTTTCCGACGAAGGCGGAGTGAAGTATTCGGAGATCGCCCGACGGTACAAGCAGGAGGGCCTCTACTGGGTCGCCGTCGGCGACGAGAACTACGGGGAAGGCTCAAGCCGTGAGCACGCGGCGATGGAGCCGCGCCACCTCGGATGTGCGGCCGTGATCGCGCGCAGCTTCGCCCGGATCCACGAGACGAACCTCAAGAAGCAGGGCGTGCTGCCGCTGACGTTCACCGACCCCGCCGACTACGAGAATGTCCAGGAGACGGACCGCATCGGCATCCTCGGCGTCGAAGACGTCACGCCTGGCGAGCCGCTCACGGTCGTCCTGCACCACGAGGACGGCTCGGAGGACCGGTTCGACGTGGCGCACGGCCTCAACGCCGACCAGGTCGAATGGTTCAAGGCTGGCTCAGCGCTGAACACCGTGCGCGCGTAAGCCGGCGGCCTTCGGCTTTAGGATCCGGTCTTAGGCGGCTCCACGTCGAACGAGTCCAAGAGCCGGTTCATGTTGTTGAAATAGGCGATGACCTCCAACCAGCTTCCGTTGGAAGCGAAACCGGGTGACCGCGCCGTTACTTCGGCACGTGCGCTTCCGGCTCCGGCACCTTCTTGCCGACGCCGTTGCGCGACAGCGGTTGTTGGGCCAGAAACTCCTCGAACCGCTCGCGCGCCTCGTGGTCCGGGTATTGGACCGGCGGATGCTTCATCGTGCACGCCGAGATCGCCTCCAACGGCCCGCTGATCCCGCGGTCCTTGGCGACTTTCGCCGTGCGGATCGCGTCGACGGCGACGCCCGCGCTGTTCGGGCTGTCCTCGACGCTCAACCGCAGCTCCATGTGCATCGGCACGCCGCCGAAGAGGCGGCCTTCGAGGCGGATGAACGCGAGTTTGTTGTCCTTGAGCCATGGGACGTAGTCGCTGGGCCCGATGTGGATGTTGTCCGGGTCCAGACGGACCGGCAACTGGCTCTGCACCGACTCCGTCTTGCTGATCTTCTTGCTCTTCAGGCGTTGCCGTTCGAGCATGTTCATGAAGTCGGTGTTGCCGCCCGTGTTCATCTGGTACGTGCGGTCGAGCGGTACGCCGCGGTCCGCGAACAGTCGCGCCAGGGTCCTGTGGACGATCGTCGCGCCCACCTGGCTCTTGATGTCGTCGCCGACGACCGGGAGGTTCGCCTGGCGGAACTTCTCGGCCCATTCCGGGTCGCTGGCGATGAAGACGGGGATGCAGTTGACGAAGGCGACGCCCGCGTCGAGGGCGGCCTGCGCGTAGAACCGCGCTGCCTTCTCGGATCCGACGGGCAGGTAGTTGACCAGTACGTCCGCCTTGGACTCCTTCAGCACCTCGGCCACGTCGACCGGGTCGAGGTTGGCCGGGTCGAACCGGTGCGCCTCGTCATACTCCTTCATGTGGTCGGCCACGCCGTCGAGCACGGGTCCCATGCCGACGGTCACGCCCGTACGAGGCATGTCCTCTTGGAAGACGGTCGTGCAGTTGGGGGCGGCGAAGATCGCTTCGCTCACGTCCCGGCCGACCTTGCGCTTGTCCACGTCGAAGGCGGCGACGACCTCGATGTCCCACGGGTGGTACCCGCCGACCTCCTGATGCATCAGCCCGAACGTCTCGTCGGGATGCCGACGATAGTATTCGATACCTTGAACGAGCGCGCTGGCACAGTTTCCTACGCCAGCAATCGCCAACCGAAGAGACTCCATGGATTGCACCTGTTGCCCGGGACCGTCCCCACCGCGGTCCGCCCCTCTAGGCGGCATCGTGGATGGACGAGGTTTGCTATAACCCCCCGGGTGGGCGAGGACTAAGCCGGTGACTAATAAACGTATCGTTGCCTGGCCTTCAGGGGTTCGACAATCCGTGAACCCCGGTGC
This sequence comes from uncultured Halobacteriales archaeon, assembly GCA_964641035.1. Taxonomy (GTDB): domain Archaea; phylum Thermoplasmatota; class E2; order JACPAO01; family JACPAO01; genus CAZXJU01. Next base: position 5,728 of record CAZXJU010000022.1, read on the forward strand.
GCCGCGGGTACACCAGGCGCCGACATTGTGGGCCTATTCGTCGTCGCCGGACAGCTTGACGATGGCCTCGGCCAGGTCGCCGCCGGTCTCCTCGAGCGCCGCCTTCGCGTCCGCCTCCGAGGCGTCCGTCTGCTCCATGACCATCTTCACGTCCTCCTCGGAGTACGCGAGCTTCACGTCGTGCTCCTCCTCGCGCGGCGTGCCCGTGACCTGGTACGTCTTCTGACCCTGCGCCGTCATCACCGTCACGCTCGCCTCGTCAAAGACGATGTCCTTGGAGGCCGTCTGGATGACGACCTTCTGGACGCCCTCGATGTCCTTGACGTCGATGCCCAGTTGACGCATCATCTGGTTCATCTTCCGAGGGTCGATCTTGCCGCCCATTCCCGGCATCATAAGAGGTCAATCCGTCCGAAACCCTGGACGCATTTATACACTTGGGTCGTTGGGCGGCGACGCATGCTGACCGCCGAGGACGTCGCCCGACTGGACGCCAACAGCGCCTTCCTCGGCGTTCCGACCACCGAACTCATGGCGAACGCCGGCGCCGCCGTCGCCGACCGCGCCCGCCGCATGGTCGGCCCCGGCCCCGTCCGCGTCGTGATCCTGTGCGGCCTCGGGAACAACGGCGGCGACGGCTTCGTCGCGGCCCGCCACCTGGCAGACGAGCACGAGGTCGTGGTCCTGGTGGCCGGCGACCCGTCCGACGTGAAGACGGAGGAAGCACGCCAGGCCCGCGACGCGCTCGACGAGCGCCGCGTCCGCATCGAAGGATACCACGGCCCGGCCCGACTGAAGGAACTCGTCGGCGACGCCGTCCTCGTCATCGACGCGCTGCTCGGCGTCGGCATCCACGGCGCCCTCCGCGAACCGGTGCGCACGATGGTGAAGACCGTCAACCGGTACAAGACGCCGGTGCTGAGCGTCGACGCGCCCACCGGCCTCGGCGCCGACCTCACGATCCGCCCGGCCGCCACGGTCACCTTCCATGACCGCAAACACGGGATGACCAAGAAGAACAGCGGCAAGATCCACGTCGCCGACATCGGCATCCCTCCCGAAGCGGAAGACTGGTGCGGGCCCGGCGACGTCGCCGCGGCCTGGCGCGCGAACCCGGCCGACAGCCACAAGGGAGACAACGGCCGCCTGCTGATCGTCGCCGGCGGCCCGTACGGCGGCGCGCCGCAACTGTGCGCCCGGGCGGCCCTCCGCCTCGGCGTCGACCTCGTCAGGCTGTACACGCCCGCACGGGTCGCCCCCGTCGCGCAGACGGCGCTGCCCGACCTCGTCGTCCACTGGGGGCTCAACGAGACGCAACTCGTGCCGGACGACATCGACGCGATGCAGCGCATCCTCGGGAAGGTCGACGCCGTCCTCCTCGGCCCGGGCCTCGGGACCTCCGACGCGACGACGGAGGCGGTCGAAGCGCTGCTGCGCAAGACCAAGAAGATGAAACTGCCCGTGATCCTCGACGCGGACGCCCTCACCATCGCCGCCGGCCGAAACGATCTGCTCAAAGGCCGGCCCGTGATCCTTACGCCCCACGCCGGCGAATACCGTACGTTCGCCGGCCAACCGCTGCCCGACGACGCCGACGCGGCCGACACGGCGTTGGCCGGCACGGCGCGCGCCGCCGGCGCCACGATCCTCCTCAAGGGCGCCACGGACCGGGTCGCCGACGCGAAACGCCACCGGCAGAACCGCGTCCACCATCCCGGCATGACGCGCGGCGGGACCGGCGACGTGTTGGCCGGGGCCGTCGCCGCGTTGGTCGCCCGGGGCGCCGACCCCTTCCATGCCGCGTGCGCCGCCGCGTTCCTCGTCGGGTCCGCCGGCGCCCGACGCATCGAGACGGACGGCCCCGGCGCCCTGGCCAGCGACATCGCCGACGCGCTGGGCCACGAACTGACCGAATGGGTGCGGTCATGAGGCGGCTTCACCAACTTTTTATCCGACCCGCCAGTAGGCGGTCGGGGCCGATGCAGACCAGGACGCTACGGTGGGTCGTCGGCGTCTTCGCCGTTCTCCTAGCCGCTTCCTTCGCCCTGCCGACGGCGACGGCCACCTTTGTTCCCAAGCACGAGTTCACGACGGGGCTGCCCGCCAACGAGTTCGGAAACGATACCCAGGAAAACCCGTTCGACCGGCTCGCCTTCGTCACCGGCCGGCTCGTTTGGGACGGGGACTCGCGTGGCGTATTCGCCTTCTCGGACGCCGCAAGTTTCCAAGGACTGACGATCGACCGGCTCGACGTGTACAACCAGTCCGCGATTCAAGACGCCCAGCAAGGACGGGCACGGCCGACGGGGCCCGTCTTCCAACAGTTCTTCGACGTGAGCATCCGCGCGACCGCGGGCTCCTCACTGTTCCTGGTGCCCGACGACGTCGGCATCGCCTACTCCTGCCAATCCGATTTCTCGATCACCACGTTCCTGCAACTTCCCCCCGGCCTCTTCGACGCGAGCGAAGGCACCATCAACGGCACCCACCTGATGAGCAGCGGCCAAGACCAGACGTGCGACCTGCAACAATCCGGCGAGACGCTCGAGACGTTCCTGGCGCTGCTCAACGAGAACTCCACGATCGTCGTCGACCCGTCCGGCGACGATCCCAAGAACTTCACCGGCACCGACTGGCTGTTCCAGGTCCGCGGCACGCCGTCGTACGACGCGCGCGCCGACGGCGTCCTCGCCCCGTTCCAAGGCACCGCCGGCGGCCTCGTCACGGCGTACGGCGGCACCGACGTCTCCGACCGCTTCAGCATCGAACCGATGCAGCGGATGCTCGAAAACCTCGTGGCCGACGACGAGGACGCGAACGCCGATCCCGATGGCCAAGGCGAGGACGACCCGTTGGACAGCCTCCGGCAGATCGCCCCGGTGTTGGACGGCGTCCTGCTGGGGAACCTGTCGCAACCCGTCACCGTGGACGGCGAGCCGTTCCGGGACGCCGGCTGGGCGTTCTTCCGGTTCGACCGTATGGAACTGGCGGCCGGACCCGCGGCCAACGAGGTCTCCTTGGCGGGTGAGTCCCGTCTCATCCTGGTCGACGGCGAACTGTATGATGAACGCAACGCGATCCACTTCGGGCCCCTGCACGTCCCCGTACTCAGTGTCATACTCTGGGTCATGGCGGCCGGTGCGATCTTTGCTTCCTACTCCCTGAAACCCTTGGTCGGGGCGAGCAACGTGAAAAGCTTCGGCCTGATCCGTCTCCTAGGGTTCATCTTCCACATCCTCGCGCTCGTCGCCGCCTTCATCCTGTTCGACGTCGAAATCAAAGCCGTGCTCGGCACGAGCCTGCTCACGATCCTGTTCACCGGCGGCGGAGGCCAAGGCGTCTCCCTCGGCATCGTCGCGTTCTTCCAACTGCTTCCGTTCGGCCTGGCGGCCCTCTTCTTCGGGCTGCCCATGAGGTTCATCGCCAACGCCGCACTCCGCTTCGGCGGCCTGAACAGCGCCAAAGGCTTCGGCAAAGGCGTCGGCAACCTCGCCACGTGGGGTCTCGGCGCCATCTTCCTGCGGGTGCTCCTGGGCGGCTTCCTGGCGCTCGCGCTCGACATCATGAGCGGGCTGGCGCCCGGCGGATGACGATGCAGCCGGTCTGGAACGAGCCGGCGCTTGCCTTCGACGGGCCCGACGGCCGATGGCTCGCCTGCTCCGAACTCCACATCGGGTTCGAAAGCGGCCTGGCCCGGCGTGGCGCGTACGCACGGAGCCGCGCACCTGAGATGGCCGAACGCTTGACGGGACTCCTCGAGGCGCAGGCCGCACGGCGCCTGCTGATCCTCGGTGACGTGAAGGACCGTGTCGGCGGCGTCAGCCGCCAGGAACGACGCGACGTGCCCGCCTTCTTCGAACACTTGGCCGACCTGGACGAGGTCCTCATCGCGCGGGGAAACCACGACGTGGGCTTGGCCGGCCTGTTGCCGAAGAAGGACTTCCCCAACGTCCGCATCGCGCCGGCGACCGGCGTCCTCGTCGAGGCCGACGACGGCCCCGTGGCTGCGATGCACGGCCACGCGTGGCCCAAACTGGCCCTGCTGGCGGCCGACAGGTGGCTGGTCGGACACACGCACGCCGCGGCACGGCTCGTGGACGAGTCCGGCCGTTCGACGACGGAGTGGGCGTGGGCGCGCGGCCGACTCGACGCGGCCAAGGTCGAAGCGAAGTACGGGCAGCGCAAGGCGCCTGAGGTCATCGTCTTCCCGCCGTTCAACCCGTTCTTAGGAGGCGCCGCCGTCAACCGCGACGGGTTGCTGGGACCGCTCGGCCGCCTCGTCGACTACGAACGGCTGCGGCTCGTCCTGCTCGACGGGCGCGACCTGGGCCCGGTCGGTACGTCCCACTAATGCGCGTCAATCTTTATCGACCCGGCCGGAGCTTCCTCGTAGGGATGCCAGACGAGTTCATCCAGGAGCCGCCTCGCCCACCGGACCCGTGGGCGGACGACCCGTTGCTGCGCACGTGGCTGGCGCGCACGCTGCCACGGGACGCGTTCCGTCAGGCGGAGCGCGACCTCGAGCGGTTCGGCGGTCGCGTCGTCACCGAGGCGACGACCCTCGGGGCGCAGGCGGAGGCGAACCCGCCGGCGCTACGGTACCATACGGCGTCGGGCCGGACGGTGGGCGCCCTGACGACGTCGCCCGCGTGGGAAGGCTTGGCCGCGCTCTCGGCCGAGGAGGGCCTCGTCGCCGAAGCGTACGAGGAGCCGGGCCCGGCCGCGCGCCTCCGCCAGGCGGCCAAGGTGTACATGGTGGCGCCCGTAAGCGCAATCTACACGTGCCCCGTCGCGATGGCCGACGGAGCCGCCCGCCTGATCCAAGTCCACGGCGGCGACGACGCCGTCCTCGCCGACGCCTTCGACCGGCTGACGAGCCGCGACCCGGACCGCGCCTGGGTAAGCGGCCAGTGGATGACCGAACGGGCCGGCGGCAGCGACGTGGCCCGCGGCACGCGCACCGTCGCCCGGCCCGACGGCGCGGCGTGGCGGCTGACCGGGCACAAGTGGTTCGCGTCCGCCGCCGACGCGCCGATGGCGATCGCGTTGGCCCGCGCCGAAGGCGACGAACGCCTGAGCACCTTCTACGTCGCCCGGGCAACCGACGGCGGCGGGTCCGACGGTGTGCACATCCGACGCCTGAAGGACAAGCTGGGCACGCGGGCGCTTCCGACGGCCGAGATCGACTTACACGACACCGAGGGCCGCCTGGTCGGTGAACGCGAACGAGGCATCCCGCAGATCGCCACCCTGTTCAACGTCACGCGCATCCACAACGCGGTCAACGCCGCGGCGTACATGCGACACGCCGTGCAGTTTGCAAAGGATTACGCGGAGCGCCGGCACGCGTTCGGACGCCGCCTGGCCGAACACCCGCTGCACGCGGAGACGCTCGCGGAGGTCGAGGCCGAGTGCGCCGCCGCCTTCGCCCTCGGCTTCCGCGCCTTCGAACTCCAAGGCCACGTCGAGGGCGGCGACGACGCGGCCTCGCTGCTCTTGCGGCTCGTGACGCCCTTGGCGAAACTCTACACGGGCAAGCAGGCGGTGGCCGTGGTCAGCGAGGCGATGGAGGCCATTGGCGGGATCGCCTACCTCGAGGACGGCGGCTTCCCGCGCTTGCTGCGCGACGCGCAGGTGCTGCCGATTTGGGAGGGGACGACGAACGTGCTCGCCCTCGACGTGTTGCGGGCGCTTCACGTCGGAGGCGTGTTCGAGGCGTTCGCGGAGGACGTGGCCGTGCACTTGGAGCGTGCGACGGCCGACGACGTCTCGGACCACGTGGGCAGCGTGGAGGCGGCGCTGGAAGGGGTCCGCACGCATTACGACGCGTTGGCCGGCTGGGACCGCGACGCCGCCGAACGGCATGCGCGCCGGTTCGCGTACGCCGCGGCGCGCACGTATTCCGCCGCGCTCCTGCTCGCGCACGCGTCCTGGTGTGTCGACGACGATGTCGACGCCGACGGCGTCGTAGACGCAGCGGTCCGATGGGCCCGCCGGTCGTCGGACGACGCGTGGTCGGCCGGGCGGCTCAGCAAGTCCTAGACGCTGCGGACCTTCACGAGGTAGACGGCCGTTGAGGCCAGCGTCGGCCCGAGGCTCCATCGGAAGGTGGCGCCTTCTTCCTCGGTGGGGTCCGCGGTGGCCTGCACCATGTAGAGGGCGCCCCGGGATTCACCGTCGACGAAGAGTTGCACCTCGAGGATGCCCTCGGAGATGCCGTCGGCGTCGGTCTCTGCGACGTATACATGGTAGAACCAATCGTCGGTTGCGAGCGCCGTGTGGGCGGTGGCGTTCGCGGTGTCCATCTCGACGGCCTCGTGGGAGGTCGTGCCGGCGCCGGATGTCGGCGACGCCTGGAGGTCTGTGCCATGGCTGGTGATCGTGACGGTGTTCCTGTCGTACGCGTAGGTGGCGGTGCCGCCGGCCGGATTCTCCGCCGTGGCGTTTGTGATTCCGGCGAGACCCGTGGCGGACACCACTAGGAGGATGGGCACCGCGAAGGCGGCCGCCAAGCGTCCCATCCAGCCTGTGCGGGAGGTAGGCGACTGCAGGGCGGCGCGCCGGTCGATGCGTCGGGTCAGGTCGCGCACGGCATGCCACAGGATCGACGGCGTTGGCAGCCCGGTAGATCGGCCTTCCGTCGCGTAATCCGAATCTTGTGGTTTTTCCATGCGGTTGGCCTACCGCGACGACGGTTGCTGTCGTTGTCCGTGCTGGACGGCTATGAAGGCCTGTCTGTGGCATCGGACGGACACGCGATTGTCTGCCACGGCGGACGGACACGTGTTTATGTCCGTGTCCGACCAAGTTCGGTTTGCCCGGCGAGGGCACCGCACGACCGACCACCACCGGACTGCCCGGCGAGGGCACCGCACGACCGACCACCATGGGCTTATGCCCGTTCCGCACGGGCGTCCTTTCCGCAGGGCGCCCGTGCTGATTTTCCTTTCCGTGCTCTTCTGAGACGTCACGTGATCGAAGCTATGCGTGTGATAAGGCGCACCGACGACGTGGCCGTCGCTTTGCCGGGAAACGACGGGTGCGTTCGTCGGTCAGGTCGTCTCTTTCCGGGAGGTTTCGACGGGTTCGGAGGCGCGTTCCGTCGTGCCCCGCTCCCACGCGCGCTCGAAGAAGTCCTGGTAGAACCGCAGTTCTTCGGCGTCCTCGGAGACCCGGACCGTGATTCCCGTCTGGCCCGGGCCGGGAGGCGTCGCTTGATACAGGCGTTTCCCGTCGATGATGAGGAACCAGAAGGGCACCGATGCCGCGGTTCGTTCGACCCAACGTTCGCTGTCCAAGCTACCAACGGAAGCGGCCCGCACGCGGCGTCCCGTCGCCGACGTCGGCAGCGCCGTCGCAATTTCGCGTTGGGTGTCGGCGGGTGCGTCCACGGAGGATCCAGACATCCAGAGGACCGTTTCCTCGGCGTCTTGGCAGGCCTGCACAACGTCGTTCCACGTGGAGCTCCGGGGAGACGACGCTGCATTGGACTCGTCTTTCGGGAACAGGTGGGTCAAGGTTTCGACGAACACGCTGCCGGCCAAACGGACGAGGATATCTTCGCCGCTTGCTTCGCCCGTGGCGGGCTGGGGGATGTAGAAGAACGCCGCGTGTTCCGTGATCGCCACCGTGGCCCGCCCGTCCCATGCTGACGGAGGGGTCCAGATCGTGGGTCCGGCCACGGCGTCCTCGATGCGTTTCTGCTCTTCCGGAACGGCGTCGGTCGGGCAAAGGTACAGCCGGATGTCGACGCCACGGTGTGATGCGTCCTTCAGGCTGGCCAGCAGGCCCGACGAGCGGAGGATCCGGCCGGATGCGCCGCGCGCCGCCAACCCCCAGAAGAACCGTATTGAATCGTCGATCCCGCGCCGGAGCTCGGCCAAGGCGGCACGGCGGCCCGATGCCACCGTCACGTCGCCTGGCCGGAGCAGGTCAGCGGGAGTTGACGCGTCTTCGGGCGCCGCCTCCGACGCGGCCAAGACCTGCTGCAACTGCTCGATCCGGCGTTCCGAGACCCTGCGCGCCTCGCCCAGTACCTCCTTCACCGGCATCGCGCGGAACGTGATCGGTCGCGTGGGAATCTCCTGCGCCAGCCCCGCGCCGACAAGGTCGCGTACCGAGGTGTAGGCGGCCCCGCGCGACTGGTGCGTGCCGCGTGCGACCTCGGTGGCGCTCGATTCTCCTTGGCGTCGCAGGAAGTTGTACGTGTCGGCCTCGCTGTCGCTTAACCCTAGGATATCTTGCAGAACATCGACGAGCCGAGGCTCGCCGGACGGGTCTTTGTCCTCCATGGTCGACACCCATCCAAGCTGGGCCCGGCGGGGTATTGAATGCTTGTTCGTCCGTTCGTGACAACGCTTACCACAAGCCGACGCCGCAAGATGTCTGTCATGCGCGGCATACAAAGGAGAAAAAGGGGGTGCGGGCAAAGGGAAACCGTCCGATGGTCCGTGAACTTGCCCCGTGGGGGCGGATGCGGCGCCGATCGGCGGGATGGAACCACGATGCACAACCGAAAGACGCCGACGCTGCCGACGATCATCGATGATCCGGAGAATCTTACGCGCGGATTCGACCGACTCGGGATCGGATGGATCGCCGTCGCCGACGCGGCGCGCGCCGTCGGGTGGAACCGCGTGGCCGAGCGTGTCGTGGGTCTTCCGGCGACGGCCGACCCGGTCGTCGACGTGGCGGCATGCTTCTTGCATACGGACGCGGGAAAACCGTGCCACGCACCCGAAGACTGCCCTGCGCTTACCACGTCTCGCGCGGCGGACGCGCCGGAGACGGTCGAGGACGTCCGGCGGTCCGACGGCACGACGGTCACGATCCGTTACGTCGTAGAAACCAGTAAGTCGCCCTACCTTGCCGCCACGATCTTCCTCCAATCGATGGCGACCATACGGATGTTGGACGAGGAGCTGGAGGAGGAGGCCGCCTTCCGGCGGCTCCTTACGTCCGCCACCGAGGACATCCTGGCCATGGTCGACGAGGAGGGCACGATCCTGTCCTTGCATAGTGCCCTGTTGGGTCCCGAGAGCCAGGTCGCGCTCGGGACCCGCGCCTACGACTACATGCCAACAGCCGAGCATTCCACCTTCCGGCATGCCTTGGCCACCGTCTTCGACGGCGCCCGCGAGGCCGAATTCGAGACGCGGGCGCCCGGGGTCGACGGCGGCCTACGGCACTACGCGTGCAGCGTCCGCCCGTTGAACGTCGACGGCCGCCCATCGGCGGCCGTGATCTTGGCCCGGGACATCACCGAGAGGCGGCGGCTCGAGGACGAGGTCCGGTCGCTGCACGCCGAACTGCGCGCCCTCGACAAGGCGTGAGAACGGCCGCGCTCAGACCACGCCATCCAGCGTCTGCTCAAGATCCGGCAGCTCAAGTCCGTCGGGCGCTCCACCAGGACCGTCCTTGGACACGTCCTCGACGGGATCCGTGGCGGGCTCCCCGGTGACCCAGTGTTGGATCCGCTCGATGGCGTTCGACACGACGTGCCCGACGTCGTCGGCGGTATGGCCCACGGCGTCGCCGACGGAACCGGCGGCTTCGCCGATCGTGGCAGCGGCACCGGTCACACTGTCGCTGGCCCATTCGGCACCGTACGCCGCACTGTCGACCGCGGCACCGGCCGCATCCAGGGCACCGTCCGCCAACGCGACGGCGACCCCTAGGACGCCGTCGCCTGCAGCCTGCGCACCCTCGCCGACCAGTCCGCCCCCGACGCCGAGCGCGTCGACGGCGAATCCGCCGGCGTCCTCGACGAGTGCGAGGAGCCCGTAGACCGTACGCTCCACGAAGCCGGCGGCCGCGGTGATGATCCGCCGGACCTGCTCGGGCGCCGACCCGGGCTCGTTGGCCGCGTCATGGGCCGCGTCGACGACCTGGCCCGCGGTGTCTTCCGCGTCGCCGACCCGGTCCCGTACCGCGTCTTCCGCGCCCGGTCCGACCGGGTCGTCCGGTTGGTTGGGGGCCGCCTCCTCCGGCGGCGTGTAGTAGGCGTCGCACGCGCCGGCGACATGTGAGCCCGCCTGGTGGTCGGCGGTCCAGCATGCCAGCCACGCCGCATGCTCCGTCTCGTTCTCCACGCCGTCGGGGCTTGCCTTATCTTCGGCGAAGCCGACGGGGTCGTCCGCGGCTTCCTCGGACTCGTTGGCCACGCGGTCCGCGGCGTACGCGTACGGGTCGTCGTAGCCGGGCGCCGGCCCGGACTGCGCCTGCGCCTC
>CAZXJU010000023.1:0-2833 GCA_964641035.1 uncultured Halobacteriales archaeon
ACGCAGGTTGGCCACGGTGACCACGGTCAACTCCTCGAGGACGCTACCCGCCATGGCCGGCGCGCCCTGCTCGTCGCGCAGGAGGTCCCGGGGCACCGGGACCGCCACGGAGGCCCCGGAATCCTCGAAGGGGAGTTCGGCGATTGTGCGCGGCGTCGGCCCCGGCAGTTCGAGCGCGTGCAGTGTGGCCGTGGTCTCTCCGGTGAGGTTGCGTGCGATTTCGATGGCGAACCGGTGCCCCCCATGGCGGAATGCAATCCACGCCGTCGCGTCGTCGTAGTGTGCGTCGTCCGGCGCCCCCGAGTCCCCCTCGAGGGTCAGGGTGAACACGAGTTCGGCTTCGGCCTCGTCGATCTGGAGCGCGCGCAGGTCCACGGACTCCCAGCCTTCGGCGGGGAGGCTCGTGTCGTAGACGTTGAGCGTGACGTCGCCGGCCGGGTCGGTTACCGTCGCCTGGGCGGAGGCCCACGGCAGCAAGGCGAAACAGACGACGGCCGCACAGGCGAACGTCGTGGTCCTCAGCGTCGCCGACATTTGCGGCCATGGGGTCCACCTCAGGCCTTATGGATGTTGGGGTGGGCGCTGCAGGATTCTGTTGCCTTCGGAGGGGGTCTGCGACGGCCTCGTCGATCGGTTGCAACGCCACCGGGCCGCGATCATCGGCGGGAAGCGATTTAGGGATAACAGATGGCGGTGGGGGTGGGTCGACGCTGGCTCAGGCGCCCTTGGGCGTACGCTCGTGGGGGACCGTGAGTCCGTAGACGACGAGGCCGGCCGCGCCGACCAGTCCGGCGGCGAGGAACGGAAGCCGGGGGTCGACGTCCCAGAGAAGCGCCGCGGCGAGGGCTGCGGGGACAATTACGAGGCCGCGGATCGTATAGTAGGTGCCGACGACGCGTCCGCGGCGGGCCGGGTCGGCCCAGTCGACGATCGTCGCCTTCCGCGCGGGTTCGCCGATTTCGCGGAGGCCCCCTAGGACGAACACGACGACCAACATCCAGACCCGCTCGGCCAGAAGAACCGCCAGCGGGTGGAGCATGAAGAACAGGAAGGTGAGCGCGACCCAGGGCTTCCGGCCGTGGCGGTCTGCGGCGCGGGCGGCGGGCACGTAGACGGCCAAGGTGACCGCGGCCTGGAGGGCAAGGAGCACGCCGAACGCAAAGTCGGTGTATCCGAGAACGGCCACGACGTAGAGGATCAAGAACACCTTGGCCATCGATTCGCCGAAACGGACGAGGATGTCCGAGACGAGCAGGCGCCGAAGGCCGGGCGGCAGGTCCGTCGGACGGAAGGACGGGGGCGGTCCGAGGTCGGCCTGGAGTTCGCGGTAGCGGTACCATTGGACGGCGAACGCGGTCACCGTTAGGAGGCCTGCGAGGACGAGCGCGACGCGGACCCCGGTCAGGACGCCGAACCGCTCCGTGATGAGGTATCCTGCCACCGGCGGCGCGGCCAGCGCCGGCACCCGCTTCAGGACGCTCTGCACGACGAACCCCATGGAACGGCGCTCCGGAGGCAGGGCGTCTCCGATCACGGCGAACGTGGCGGGCTGCGCATACGCCATGCTGGCCATGTAGAAGACGAGACCGGCGAGGACGACGGGGACGGAGGACGAGAGGAACAGCAGAATCCCGAGCAGGCTAAGGCCGGTGAGAGCCAGCAGCGCGCGTTTCAGGCCGATGCGGTCCACGAGCGCGCCGCCCGGGTATTGCCATGCGGCATCCAGCAGATCGATGAGACTCCCCCACAATCCGATGATTAGGATGCTGGCACCGAGCGCTTCCAGGTAGCGGGGCGCAAACTGGAACCAGAGATGATGGCCGAACGTAAGGAGGAACGTGGCGAGGCCGAGCACGACGACGTTCGCGTTGAGCGCCCATCGTTCGCGCCATCCTCCTTGGTCGTCCGAAGTCTTCACGCTGTAGCCTCTTTGGCCGGATGCGGCCCGACGTCGCGCAAGCGTCTGTTGAAGATAATCGTTCGGCGGTGCGGCGTAGGTTCGGGTGGCAAAGCGATGCCGTCGGTTCCTTCCCCGTCGGTGGGTTGACGAGCGCAAGGTCCGGCACGGCCGGGTCCTCACTCAGATTCCGCGTCCGCCAGCAGACGGTCCAACCGTTCGACGAGCGACGGCAGGTCGTCCTGGACGGTCTCCCACAGAATGGTGAGATCGACGTCGTGGTAGCGATGGACGAGGCGGTTGCGCATGCCCACGACGTCGGCCCATGGAATCTCTGGGGTCCGGTCTCGAAGCTCGTCGGAAACGCGTGCGGCGGCCTCGCCGACGATTTCGGCCAGCCTCGTCATCGCGTGCATGAACATGCGGTCCGCGTCCAGGTCGGCGCGACGGCGACCCCGAACCATGTCGACGGCTTCTGCGGCGTGCTCTCGCATCTGACGCAGGGCTTCGTCGTCCTCACGCTTCGACATGGAACTCCAACGCCTCTTCTAGGACCCGGCGGCGGAAGTGCTTGCTCAACGACGCCGGCGTCTGCAAATCGACATCCAGACCGAGAATCTCCGAGAGTTCGCGTTCCATCGCGCCGAACCCGATGAAACCGGGCGTCCGGCCCTCGTCGAACGAGACCAGCAGGTCCAGGTCGCTTTCGGGCCGAGCGTCCCCGTGAAGCGCCGACCCGAAGACGCGCAAGGACGTGATGCCGTGGCGTCGGAGGAATTCTCGGACCTCGTCCCGCTTCTCCACCAGGGCATCCAGGAGGGCGTCGCTGGCGCGACGTCTGGCCAGCTCGCGGTGCTCAGCGAGGAGCCGGCGGATCGTCTCATCCAGGCTCGGCGCGCCGAATTCCCGCTTCAACCGTTCGAGGTCGTCGCGCGT
>CAZXJU010000023.1:2933-11333 GCA_964641035.1 uncultured Halobacteriales archaeon
CATCCAGGCTCGGCGCGCCGAATTCCCGCTTCAACCGTTCGAGGTCGTCGCGCGTCCCTTCCTGGACTCCGATGCTCGTCGCCACACAGTTACTATGAATTCATGAAATTATAAGCGTTGCTCTCGGCGTGGTCACCGGCGCCCGCCGCCACGCCCCCTCGACACAGGCCCTCGACGCGGTCGGGACCACTGGCCTTCCGCGTCGGTGGGAAACGATTTCCGGATACCCGATGGTGGGCGGATTCGCACAATCGTCATATCCTTGGTCCCTGCTGGCCGATGGAGGTTTCACGGATGGCACGGGACGTGTGGATGGTCGTGGTGGCGGTGGTCGTGGTCGCGTCGATGCCGGCGGCGGCGTTGCCGACGCCCGGACTGAACGGCGAGACGACCGAGGTGGTCCCGGTCGTCGGACGCCTCTTCCCGGAGGCGTTGCACACCAACGATTACATCGGGTATTTCGAGGCGGTGCCGTCGCTGGAGACGTTGGCCGCCGAGTACCCGGACCGGATCGAACTGATCGAGGTCGGCCAGTCGCGCGGCTGGACCAACGGGTTCACCGGCCAGCGGGAGCCGCACACCGTCTACGCGGTCGAGGTGACCAACGAGAAGTCGTCGGTCCCGTTCGAGGACCGGATCCACCTCATCTTCACGTGTTCCATCCACGGCAACGAGAAGGGCGGCCGGGAAGGATGCATGCGCGTGGTGGAGGATTTCGCCAAGGAGATCGGCATGGTGGCCGAAGACCCGGGTCTCATCGACCTGTTGGACTACATGGTGCTCTCGTTCCCCATCCCGAACACGGACGGGTGGACGCACGACGAGCCGGAGTACATGACGAATCCGGGCGTTGGCCCCATGATGACGCGCGGCAACGCGAACGGCACGGACCTGAACCGGCAGTGGCCGACGATCGGGTTCCTGGAGCAGTCGTCGAACCACCAGACGATGCGCGAGCCGGAGATCGCGGCGGTCGCCCCGTTCCTGCGTGACCGGTACCCCAACGTGTGGTACGCCGCCGACATCCACGGGATGCTCACGCCCACCGACATCCAGACGCCGCCGCTTCCGCCCGAGAACTGCGGCGCCGACAACCCCGGCGCGTGCCCCGACGACGCCACCGAGTTCCTCGAGTGGATGCAAGACCGCGACAACGGCCACTTCCTGTTGGCGCTCCTTCCGAACGCGCAACTGACGCAGGACGATTTCCTGCGGCTTACGCAGTTCGCGGAACTGGTGCGCGAACGGACCAACGAGTGTCCCGGCACGCTGGGGCCCGCGTGGTGCCAAGCCCCCTCGGTGGGGCCGTGGGGCGGGAACTTCAACTATTGGGGTACCGCGTGGGAGACGATCGGCTACGAGGCCTCGGGCAGCACCCGGAACTTCATGATGAGTCCGTACGGGCTCGACGCGCCGGCCGCCACGTACGAGATGGCGTACAACCACATCGTGTGCGACGGCGTCTACCCCGGTTGCGGCGCGCCGATGAACGAGTTCCACGTCAACGCGGTCCGCGGCATCGTCGCGGCGTACATGGAGGCGGCGAGCCTCGATCTGCAGGTCAGCTTCGAGACCAACGGCCAACGGACCGGCTACCTGTTCAACCCGAAGGTCGTGTCGACCGCGGACGAGGACGGCGGTCCCCGCGCCTCCGGCGGCTGGTCCGACGAGAACCCGTTGGACGACCAATGGGACATCCTTCACAACGTGTACCACGCGTCGCCCAACGACTACCTTCGCAGCATCGCGCCGCACGTGCGCGACGGCGACCGGCCGGGCGTCTACGACGAGGTCCCCGTCACACGCCTTGACGCCGAGGCGCTGGACCGCTACGACACGTTCGTCGTGGCGGGCTCGGCCGTCGAGCTGTTGAGCGTCGAGCAGGTGGCCTTGTTGGACGCGTGGGTGCGGGCGGGCGGAAGCCTGATCGTGACAGATACCGCGCTCGAACTGCTCGAGGACTTGGATGCCGTACCCGACGGCTCCGTCCGCACCGTCCAGCAGTATGCCGGCTACACGGAGGTCACGGACTACGACCACGCGATGGCCCGGGACCTGATCGGGTACAGCCGCCAGACGTACGACCCGGTCGCCATCGGCATCGCCCAAGGTTCGGCGCCGATCTGGGTCGTCGACACGCCGGCCGCGGCACAGGCCGGCCCCGTCGTCGGCGTCGTCGCGCCAGGAAACCAGCCGCTGGACGAGTCGGAGAACGCGAACTTCGGCGAAGTCCACCACGGGGACGGGACGATCCGATACCTGGGCGCCTTGGTCCCGGATCCGACCACCGAGTCCTACACGCCGTACGGCGTCGCGAGCTACGCCGTCACGTATGCCGGCAACAACTTCTTCCTGAACATGCTCGGATTCGACCAGGTGTTCCAGGCGCCGCCGCTCGTCTTCGACGACCCAGCCAACCTTCAGAAGCCCGCCGCGGTCGCCTCAGGCGCCGGCGGCAACGGGAGTGCGGAGGCGGGCCTGCCGAAGGGCGGCGGGGCCAGCCCCGGCGCGGGCCTGGTGGCTTTGGCCGTGGCGCTGATGGTGGCCGCCGTGATCGGACGGCGGCGCACCGTCTAGGGCCTCAAGAAGAAAAATCGGAAAAACGTGGGGAGAGGTGGACGCCGCCCGGCGGCGTCCGGGTCCGAAGACCGCGGGACGACGCTTAGGCGGCGGGCGTCGTGACGGCCTGCTCGGCCTTGGCCGAGCCGGTCTCGACGTCGAAGCCCTTTTTCTGCCAACCCTCGAAGCCGCCGTAGAGGACGCGTACGTTCTCGTGCCCGTTCTCGTAGAGAGTACGGGCGGCCTTCTTGCTGGCGAAGCACGTGATGTCGCTGCAGTAGACGACGACGCTCGTGTCCTTGGGGATGTCGCCCATCTTCTGCTCGATCTGGGCGCGCGGGATGTTTTCCGCTCCCGGCAGGTGGCCCTTCTCGTAGGAGTCCGTGCTGCGGACGTCCAGGACGAAGAAGTCGCCGTCGCCGCGGACCGTGTTGAAGTCGTGGGGTCCGACGAAGAGGTCGAGCTCCGCTTGCAGGAAGTTCGTCCGGTCTTCGGCCGTGGTCGTGGTCTCAAGTAGTGGGTTGTCTGCCATATCTGGTCACTCCAATGAAGCCCAAGTTATCGCTCTGGTTTAAAACCATGGGGACAACCGTGGGATAGTGTTGGCGCTTAGCAGGGCCCCCATCAATCGGCGCCGAGTGCGGCCCAAGTGCATCCTCAACCGTCGGGCGGGCGGCACGGGGTATTGCCGGTAGGTAATGGCCGAGGTGCCGCCGGACACGGCCCAGCCATTGCGACGGACCGCAGGGGAGGAGTCTTTTCTGGTTGCATGATCCGCTTTGGGTCGTCCGCTTGGCGAATTGGGGGGGCCTGGCGCGCGGTGCCGATTTCCACTACGTCCGGCTCTGGGGCCCCCAAATAGCGCAGGTGCTAAATATGGGGGGCGCCAAATAAGGATTGATGCTGAAGCCCCCGGAGTTGCGCCGCCCCGTACCCGGCACGGACCTGCTGCTCGAGGTCGAACGCATCGTTCGCGATGCCACCTGGGACGCCGAGACCCCGATGTCCCTGGCCGAGATCAAGCGACGCATGCACCAGAAGTCGCCCAAACACCAGCAGGTCCGGGACCTGATCGACGTCCTCGTCTACCTCGGACGCCTTACGGAGACCGCCGAAGGCGTCGAGTACACGTACCTGTCCCCGCAGGCGAGCGAAGAACTCGGGCATGCTGCGCTTTGACGTCCACTATCGACCTTGGCGCGACGCCCTCCGTCATCAAGCGGATCAAGAAGGGGCTACCCAAGAACGTTGAACCGGCGTGGGAAGATCTGAAAGCGAAATTGCGGGAGGATCCGCGCTTCGTTGGGCCAGACAAGCGCCGGGTCTGGCGCAAGGCGTTCAAGGAAATCCCGAACCACCGCCACGCCAATCTACCCGCGGCATGGCGCGCCTCATGGACCATCTACAACATCGATGGCGGGCAGCGTGAGCGCGTCACCGTGCTGTTCCTGGGAACACACAAAGAATACGACCGCCTGTACGGGTTTGCAACTTCATAGAGCACCACATTTTGCTCTTCGGACGGGATTCGTCATCGTCTTGAGCTACGCGGTCCCGTCCCCATACTTGAAGAAAGCAAAGAGTGCCAGGCCTCCGAAAACCAGCTCGATGGCCATCCCCTGGATGATTTCCGCGCCCGGAGATCCATCGAGGGCAATCCCCAACAGACGTGCCAGTCCCAACGACAAGAAGACCACCGCCGCGAGCACGACGGAGGTGCGCGACCAGGCGTGTCGGAAGGCTCCCAGACCAACGACGAACCCGGAGACCATGATGATCCCACCAGCCCCCCTCACCTCACTCAACAATCCAGGGTCATCGGACAACTCCAGGCCGCTGAACGAGTAGAACCCAATCGGATCCAGCAGACGCCAGCCGCCGAAGATTACCAGGACCACCGCCAGGACGCTCAAGATCGCCTTGAAGCCCGTCGTTTCCTTCATGGCCAAGCATGGCCCGATGCATTTTTGCCGTTTCCGGTCGGCACGCCAGAGGCCACCGCCTCGCCCTGCGCGCCGTGACCGGGACCATCGCGCGGCACGGCCACGAGCCCGCCAAGGTTACGGCAGACCCTCCGACGACTGCGTCAACACGTTCGTATACCCTTCGTGGAACGCTTCGCGGTACGTGCGATCGGCTTCGAAAAACGCGTCCTCGGCCGACCGGTCGGGCATCGGCGACTCGCCGCGAAGGACCTGGAATGCGCCCTCCGTGGTCCCGGGCGTCACGGCACCGTAGCCGATGATCGCGACGCCGGCCGGCCCTTCCGGTACGTCTCCCCATGCGACCGGCAGCGTCCACAACCCGCGCCGATTGTGGGTCCCAAAGTGGCACGCGTCGCCGTCGGCCTCGATCCCATCAGGCCGCGGGTCCGCCGTCGCGTAGAGGACGCCCTTGAGCTCGTCGATGGTGAAGGCGCCGTCGGCAAGGGGTCCCGCGTCGACCCGGTCCGCATCGCCCTCGACGAGGACGCCGTCGCGGACGCCCGTCCGGTCGTCGCCGAGGATCGACCGCGCCTCCAGCAGAAGCTGGCCTGCGATGCCGGCTGCGTAGGGGACGGCCGCCGAGCCGCCCCAGGCGTCCGGCGCCCGCTCGTCCATCGTCTCGTGGAGAGCTTGCCAGGCACGGCAGGCGTCGGAGGCGACGTGAGGACTGGATCCCGTCCACAGGATGACGTCCCCGTTGTCGTGGCCGGCGACCCGGATCGCGCTCGGAGTCAATCGCGGATCCATCTGCGACGGGTGGCCGACGCCGATGTCCCCGACGGCGCCTGGCGCTTCCAGGCTGTTGCCGGTGCCCCAGAACGACGGCTGGCGCGCGGCCGCGTCCTCCACGGCCTGGGCGAAGGCGGGTGTGGCGCACCCGGCGAACCCATCGGGGCACGGCCGTTGGTCCGGTCCCCAGGAGTTGGACTGGATGTCGATCCACGGCTGGTCGGCCGTCCAACGCACAGCGGGCCCGGCCTGAGCGGCGAACCCGTGTCGCTGCACGGCCACGATCAGACACTCGGAACACGCCCCGTAGGCTTCTCCCGCGCCGCGGCTTGCCACCATCGTCCCGTGGGACGCGTCCCCACGGGCCATGAACCATGGCCAATCATCCGATTCTTCGTCGCACGCATACGAGGGGCCTTCCTCGGCCATCATGAGACCCACGATGCGCGTGCCGGGGACCCAGTACAGCGTGTCGGGCCCCACCTGCGACCATGCCTGGCAGTCGGCCGCGACGGCCTCGTCGAGGGCGGCGTGGTCGAACGTGAGGTTCAATGGTAAAGCGTCCGCCGGGTAGTCCGGAAGGTAGGTGGAAGGATGTTCGAACGCGCGCGCGGACTCGTCGCGGAAGTCGGCGTGATAGGGGTTGATGCCGCCGTCAAGGAACGCGACGACCGCGAACGGGCCCGAAATTCCGGTCGGGCGGGCGTCGGCGGATCCAGCGGAATCCGCGGGCGCGTCCGAACCAAGGCATCCGGCCAGGGGGGCCACCAATAGGATGAGCAACATCGCCACCGCGGCGCGCCGCACCCTGCTACGCGCATCCGTCCGCATTCACGCTCGCCCGTGCCACGACGTGCGGCCGCATGCTCGAACCGTCCGCATCGGTTCACGCATCGGCTGCGTCCCCTGTATCGGACGGGACCATCAAGGCGAACTCGGCGGTCCAATCGACCTGCACGTGGACGGTGGCCGGCGTGCCTTGGTCGGGAATGATCGTGACGCCGGCGGCGCCTGCCACGCGGTCGTCGTCGGCGTCCAACTCGACTTCGAGCGGCGACGCGTCCGCCTCGAAGATGTGCACGGTGCCGCCGGTCTCGTCCTGCAGCCATAGCAGCATGCCGCCGACGGAGACGGTCCCGTCCCAGCTGAAGCGGATGGTCCCGCGGTCGAACCGGTCGGGCAGGTCGGCCTCGTTGGCGAAATCCTCCCCGACGGCCCAGAAGTTTGCGCCCGTGACCGACGTCCCCAGCCCCGTGCCGGAACCTTCGAAGGTGAACACGGCTTCTTCGAACACGGGCTGGGTCGTGTTCGCGTCCGAGGTTTCGTCTTCGCCGTCGGCCGGCTCGTCGGTTTCGTCGGCGTCGGCCGCGTCGAGAGGTCCGCCGTCGGCGTCGTCGCCGGCGCAGCCGGCGAGGGCCGCGGTCGTCAGCAGCAGAACTATGAGAATCGTCATCAGGTCGGCGCGTCGTCGGTTGGTCATGTCGGATAATCTCCGGATGTCGCCAAGCGTCGCCGCGTCCGCTGCCGGGTTCGGGGCCGCGTGCCACCACCTGGCCTTACCATCCCGGGGCCGGTCCTGGCCCTTAGGTTTTATGGGTGTTCGCCCCGGCCGGGCAGCGGTCCAGGGTAAGAGGTGGCTGTCATCGGCGCGTCCGGCACTTGGCTATGGCTCCGTCTGCGCGCCCACTTCCTGGCGGATCCGCATCGCGCGCGCGGCGCTGATCCCCAACGCGTCGGCCAGCTCGGCCAGTTGGACCTCTTCCTCCGGCGTGACGGCGTGGTCCCGGAGGGCCAGCCGCACCGCGTCACGATAGGCCTTCTCCAGTTGCTGAGGCCGGAAGAGTCCAGCCCCGGAGCCGGGCACCGCCCGCAACGCGACCCGGTCGGCCACCCGCTGCAAGGGCACGAGCGCCACGACCAGGAAGGCCGCCGCCGCGATGCCCAGGTACTCGTTCTGGAACTGGTCGCCGAAGAACGCCTGGGCGCCTTCGCTGGCCGCGAAGAAGACCACGATGAAGGCCGCTGCGACGGTCGACCGGGACACCGTCCAACGGATCTTGACGTCCAGGGAGAGCATTTGGAACCGCAGAATCCCGATCGCCAACAGTGCCGTGGCGAGAAGTCGCGTCAACGCGAAGGCGCCCCACGGCTCGACGTAGGAATATAGGACGCCCAGAAGCAGCACGGACAGGACGAACCATGCCATGTTCCGCCCGATTCGCCCGTCCGGGGCCGCGTGCTGGGCGTAGAGCCATGTGGCCGCCACGCCGAGCAGGATCAGCATCGGGAGGCCGGTCAACAGGAGGATAAATCCGTCTTGGGACTGAATCCCGATCCGGATCGAGACGGTGTCGGAAGGCCCGTGGCCGGTAACGAATCCGACCCACGAGACCAACGCCGCTGCCGCCAGCGCGTACTGGCGGCGGGCTCTTCCATCGTCGTCTGGGACATGGATATACCGCAGCGTCCACAGGACGATCGCGTAGAGAAGCGCGCCGAGGAAGATGGGGTACGTCAGCACGAACGCGAGCAGGCCCGTACTGTACAGCGTGGGCTCTAGTTCAGGGAATCGATGGCGGGCCAGCCAGATCCCCAACGTCAAGACGAGGGCGATCGCCGCCCCGACCACGCCGGCTGCCCAGAATGCACCACGTTCCCGACGCGTCGCCGACCGGGGAAACATCGTCGTGAGCCAAACGAGTGATGCCGCGGCGCCCACCTGGGCGACGGTCGCCGCGTACAGGACGAGCTCGAAACCGTCGAGGCCGACGAAGGCCGTGTTGCTCAGGAACGCATCCATGCCCCAAAGGATGCTGAACATCGCGAACGCGACGGCCGGCCGGCGCCGGGGCCGGACGAGCAGGACGAGCACTCCGAGCCCGACAAGCAAGAACCCGCTGCCCGCCTCGAACAAGACCGAAACGTCGACCACTTATTCCACCCCCGGCCCGCCGTGCCCCGTGAAAGGACATGGCGGCGTCAGGATCCCGTCTTCGCCCAAGCGGGACCGACAGGATGGTTCCCACGTTTTAACCAACCGGCGGCGGGCGCGAGGCTAGACGCCTTCGCCCCGCGATTCCGGCCTCGGCCGCACCGTCACGCGCCCGGCCTGCACGGTCCGCTCCAT
>CAZXJU010000023.1:11433-13274 GCA_964641035.1 uncultured Halobacteriales archaeon
GCCGCCGGGGATGACGATGCGCGGCGTCGGCGCGGTCTTCGAAGTCTTGGGTGTACGCGGACGCAGAAGGAAGTACAGGACGACGCCCTGGACCAGGAGAAGGAGGAGTACGAGTCCGACCGTTTCCGCGTCGACCATCCCGCTCACGGGACGCACGGCTCGGAATCCTTTCCGAGCCTCATGTGCATCCCGTCGAATCGAACCGCCGACCGCGTTAAATCAGTTTCCAGTGGGTCGCGGCGAGGATTCTCCGAGCACGGCCGCGATCTTCTCCAGCAGGACGGCGGCCGGGACGTCCGGCAGGCTGATCCGTTGGGTCGTTCCGGCTTTGCCGGTGACCTGGGTCTTCAGGCGGACCCATCCTGCGGTCTCCAGCTCCTTGAGATACTTCCAGAACTGGGTGTGGCCGCGCGCGGTCTCTCCGTGTTCCTCGCACACGACCCCGTAGTTGTCTTCGACCTCGCCCGTCATGGCGTACGACCGTCGGGACTTCTTGAGACGCCGGGCCAACGCGGTCAGCACGTAGAGCTGCTGCGTCGGCAGGTCCCGCAGTTTCGTCTCGGTGACGAACGACTTCGTGTTCGCCTTGGCCGCGCGTACGTATTCGCTCTCGACGACCTCGCTGCTGCGCCCGTCGGCTTGCCGGCCCGCGTGGTCCAACAGCTCGATGGCGTACCGGGCGTCGCCTTCCTCGGCGGCGATGTCGGCGATCAACTCCACCACATCGTCGGCGACGGTGCCCGTGTGGAACGCGAGGTCCACCCGGTCGCGCAGGATGTCGGCCAACTGGTCGGCGGAGTACGGGGTCAGCCGGAGCACGTTGCTGCGTTTGAATGAGGAGCGGGACGCCTCGTCGAGCCGGTGGAGGAGGTCGTCCTGCATGGAGACGAGGATCAGGTGGACGCGCGGTGCGTCCTCCTCGGCCTGGCCGAACCGGGTGAACTGGTAGACGAGGTCGCTTCCGGCCTTGTGCAGCAGCGCATCGGCCTCGTCGAGCACCAGAATCAGGTCGCTCTTGCGGCTCGTCAGCTTCCTCCGCAGGTCGTTGAGCATCTCGTGGGTCGAGAAGCCTCGCGGCGGGTACCGTTCGTCGAGGCCGGTGAGGATCTTGGTGAGCACGAGGCCCTCGGCTGCGTTGGAACGGCAGTTGACCAGACGCACGTCGAACCGGCGGCCTTCCTTGTGCGCGGCCTCCTTGAACTCCTGGGTGAATTTCCGGGCGAGCACCGTCTTCCCGGTGCCGACCGGGCCGGTGATCAGGACGTTCTGGCTGCCGCTTCCCGACAGGACCGGCTTGAAGTACGCCGTAAGCGCCCGGGTCTCCTCGTCACGGTGCGGAAGCTCGGGCGGCACATAGTCGAAATCCAGCACCGACCGGTCCTTGAAGACCGTCGGGCCGACCAGTTCGTCCTCCACGATCCCCATGGCTGCGCGAAGGATGACGCCGCGCCGGGATTAAGGTTTGCCCGCAATCGCCCGACAGGCGTCGGCGACGTGGGCCGCGTGCCAGCCGCCAGAGAGCCGCCGTTGCGGGTGACACGTGTCGAACGCCCCGACCGACGATACGTCCGGGTTATCGATTGACGAGAAGTGCTCGGAGGCCCGGCTTGCCCCTTTTACCCGTTTCGTTTCGCGTCGAATGGGCCTTGGGGCTTTCTTCCCGGTTTCCCCGGGCAGGTGGGTTATGATATGGTCATCGGTTGCCTGCCCCATGGCTGCAAGGTGTGGCGGTACGGTCTGTGTGGAACGAAAGGTCAAGGGGACGCCCGGCGCGGTCGTCATCCGGTTCGAACCGTTCCGGTGCGGACGCTGCGTGAACTGCGGATTCAAGGCGTAAGCCG
>CAZXJU010000023.1:13374-15859 GCA_964641035.1 uncultured Halobacteriales archaeon
TTCGAACCGTTCCGGTGCGGACGCTGCGTGAACTGCGGATTCAAGGCGTAAGCCGCGCCGATTTCGCCCCACTTAACTAGGAGCGCCGCGTTTTGGCGCCTTGGGTGGCGAGGTTGCCGAAGCTGAAATGTCCCCAGTGCGGGACCGTGATCGACGCTCCGGAAACGGGCACGGCCACGTGTACGTCGTGCGGGTTCAGCGCGCCGGTCGGCGATCGGGGCTCGCGCCCGCCGGCCCCTCCGACGCCGCCGCAGGGGCAGGCGACGTACGCGCCGCCGGGCCAGCCGGCGACGTATGCGGCACCGCCCGGGCAGGGCGATTCGTCAGAGGTCGTAGGCAAGCCGCGCGGCTTCTGGACGAGTTTCTTCCTCGGCATCGTCACGATCGGCATCTACTACCTCGTCTGGAACTACAAGTCGTTCGGCGAGCTGGACCGGCAGCATGCCCGCGACCATGAACAGGTCTGGTTCTGGTTGCTGTTCGTACCCTACGTGGGGACCATCTTCTTCCTCGTCTACCTTGGGAAGGAGACGGGCAAGCTCCGGGAGTACCGGGGTCAGCGCGGCATGTCGGAGGGCGTCTCGCCCGCGAAGATGATCGTCCTCTACCTGCTGGGCATCGTTACGCTCGGCATCACGACGATCGTCGCGTACTACAAGCTCACCAACAGCCAGAACCAAGTGTGGCGCGACGTCTACTCAAGGGCGGGCCGCCCCTGGCCGCTGGACGCGTAGGCCGCCTCATCGGACGCGCGTCTGGGATTGTTCCCTGAGGAACTGCAGGATGTAGTAGTCGCCACCGGCGCCGCGGCCCGACGTGCCGCTGTTCTTCCACCCGACGAAGCTCTGGCCGCCGACGACGGCCGCCGTGGATCCGCCGGAGGATCGGTTGGCGTACAAGACGCCCGCCTCCACCCGGTCGAAGTAACGTTCGATCTCCGCCTCGTCCTCGGTGAAGATTCCGGAGGTGAGGCCGTATTCGACGGCGTTGACGCGGTCGATCGCCTCGTCGAGGTCCTTGTACGTGTAGAGCGACGTGATCGGCACGAAGAGTTCGTTGCAGCTGACGAACGCGTCGTCGCCGAGCCCGTCGACGAGGGTCGCTTCGACGAAGTACCCGCCGGTGTCCGTGTCGACGGTGTTTCCGCCGATGAGGATGTCGCCGCCGTCCTCCTTCGCCTTCTTGACGAACTCCTGGTAGTCCTCGTAGGAGGACGGGTTGATGAGCGGTCCGAGGAAGCTCTCCTTCTTCGTCGGGTCGCCGACGGTGCACGTTTTCTTCGTCCATTCGACGAGCCGCTTGGTGAACTCCTCCTTGAGGGATTCGTGCACGTAGACGCGGCTACACGCCGAGCATTTCTGGCCTCCCATCCCGAACGCGCTCTTGCCGACGCCCGGCACCGCCTTGTCGAGGTCCGCGTTCTCGGTGACGACGATCGCGTTCTTGCCGCCCATCTCCGCGATGAACGGCTTGTTTCGCTTCGCCAGCTTCTCCTGCGTCATCATCCCGACCTTCTTCGAGCCGGTGAAGACGACGCCCGCCACGTCCTCGTGCTCCGTGATCGCGTTGCCGGTCGTCGAACCGGGGCCGGTGACGAGGTTGACGACGCCGGGCGGCACGCCCGCGTCGTGCAATAGGGTCGTGAACAGGTGGGCGACAAGCGGCGTGTCGGTCGCCGGCTTCAGTACGGCCGTGTTGCCGACGACCGTCGGGCCGGCCGTCATGCCGATCGTGATCGCGACGGGAAAGTTGAACGGCGGGATGACGCCCCATACGCCGTACGGCTTCATGACGGAGACGCAGTCCTCCTCGGGCACGGGTTTTCCCATCGTTCGTTCGAACCCGTCGTTGGCTTCGAGCACGCGCGGGTAGTACGAGAGGAAGTCGATGGCTTCGTCCACGTCGTTCATCGATTCGACGCGGTTCTTGCCGTTCTCGAGGCTCATCCACGCGGCGAACGTGTACTTGCGTTCGCGCAGGAGGTCGGAGGCCTTCCGGATGATCTTGGCGCGCTCTTGGTACGGTGTGTGGCTCCACGCGTCGAACGCGTCGCGGGCCGCGGCGACCGCGTCCTGGACGTCTTCCTTCGACGATTTCTGGAACGTGCCCAGGACCTCGGATGGATTGGATGGGTTCGTCGAGTCGAAGGTGCCGTCGGAGCCTTCGGTCTCCTTGCCGTTGATGATGTTCTTGTAGGTCTTGCCCAGGTTCTTCCGGGCCTCGGCGACCGCTTCGTCGTACCGGCGGTCGAACTCGTCCATCGTGTCGTCTTGCATGTGGTGCCAGACCGTGTTCTCGTTCTGGAATCCCTCCACACGCTTCACGACCTGTTGCTGCTGCGTCATGGGAACCAACGGGAGTCTCCACGCGGCCGCCCCGATAAATAGCTGACCGCACGCTGCTTTTAAGACGGACGTGCCCCCTCGTGACGCGATGAGCCCTGGAGACGCGTTCGAATTCCCGTGGGGCCGCGCCGGCGACCTGG
>CAZXJU010000024.1:0-2175 GCA_964641035.1 uncultured Halobacteriales archaeon
TTGGCGGGCGACGCGCCGACAGCCCAAGGCGGACCGGGCGACGTCTCGCCCGATTCTGAGACCGGCGTGGTCCGAGGCATCGTGACGACGGACGAGCAGACGCCACTTGGCGGGGCGCAGGTCGCCGTGGTCGAGGCCGGCATCGAGAACGTGACCGACGAGGCAGGACGGTTCGTCCTGTCCGGCGTGCCGGCCGGCTCGCACACGTTGGCCGTGCAGAAGCTCGGGTTCGAGTCGGCGGCGCAACGGATCGACGTCGAGGCCGGCGGGACCGTCGAATTTGCGATCGAGGTCGTGGCGATCCAGGTCGTCGAACCGTACCAGGAGACGTTGATCTTCGAGGGGCACCTCACGTGCGCGATGGGACTCGTCGTGGTCACGATCGTGACGGGTTGCGGGGAGACGGATTCGGGCACGGCCCTGGGGAACATCACTGTGGACCCGAACGAGAAGGCGATCTTCGACCAGCCCGGTCGACCGGGCCTGCTGAACGTCGTCGGCGAGCTCGTTTGGACGCAGGCGACCGCCTTCTCGGCGACCGAACTGAACCTCGACTTGTACCGGGGCTGGTATTGCGACCCGTTCTGCAGCGTCGACGAGGACTACGGCAACGCCGCGGGTCCGAGCCCGGTGGTCTTGGTCTCCGAGGACTTCGACGACATCGAGGACGCGCCGGTGACGATCCAGCACGTCGTCTCCGTGGATTCGCAGGAGGACGACCCGCCGTTCGTCATCATCGTGCTGCAGCAGGGCTTCACGCTCTACTCGACGCACTTCTTCGGCGAACCGGCGCCGGAAGGGTTCGCGGCGCGTCAGGACGCGTGAGCACGGACCGATGGGCCGCACATGTTGCGGCAAACGTTCTAAAGCCGGCGGTCCGCTCCTTGGACCGATGCGTTTTGCGGCCGTCCTCGGAGTCGTTGTCCTGTTCTTGGCGGGGTGCGTATCCGCGCCGCCGGGTCCGCAGGACGCCGACGAAGACGGACTCGCTCTCGACGCACTCTCTTGGGAGGCGTTGGGTGCCCTGGTCTTCGAACCGGGGCACGACCATACGGACCGAGAGATCCACATCGACGTGGCGCGCGGCCTCGAGGTCGTCAACCGTTCCACGTTCGGCCCCGACGGGCAGAGCCGCGGCACGTACATCGAGGCCGACGTCGAGGACGGCCTCATCGCCGTGGGCATCTTCAACGCCATGAGCGGGTCGATGGATACGGTCCTGCTCGACGCAAGCGCGCTTCCCGAACTCAAGGTTCTGGGTGAGTTCCATGAACCCACCGCGTACGGCGACGCGAAGCTCCATCCCGGACGACCGCTCGCGTACGTCCCCGGAGGAGAACAAGGCGCGTTCGCCATCTGGGACGTCTCCGACCCGACCAGCCCCCGGCGGCTCGGCGACGCACCCGGCGCATGCCACATGACCCATCCCCAGGAGATCGCCGGCGTCCCGTACGTCTGGTGCTCCCTCGGCGGCGCAACCGCCTACCGCATCGAGTTCCTGCCGGACGGTTCGGCCCAAGGCGTCCCCGTCGGGTCGGCGCTCCCGCAGTCGGACCCGGAGGTCGCCCGGTACTTCAGCTACTACCAGAGCCTCACACCCATCGGTCCCGTCCTCACGGTCGCGCCGCACGACATGACCGCGCAGGACGACCCGTTGACGGGCGACCCGATCCTCGTGGTGGCCAGCGAACTCCATGGCATCCGCGTGTACGATGTCGGCGTACCGTCGGCCCCAATCGAAATCTCGGCGTGGCGCGGCGAAGGGATGGATGCGACGCTCGAGCGCCTGCACACCGTCGGGCTCTTCGAGCACGACGGCCGCCGCATCGGCGTCGGCACGACGGAGACGTTCACGAGCGTCGAGCCGGCGATGTACATCGTCGATTTCACCGACTACGCGAATCCGGAGTTCCTGGCCCGCTGGGTTCCGCCGGGCATCGAGCACGATGGGGAGTTGACGTACAGCCTCCACAACTTCCAGGTCGTCGGGGACCGCCTCTACGTGACGAATTTCCACGGCGGCCTCTGGGTCCTCGACATCTCGGACCCGGCGGCACCGGAGGAGGTCGCCCTACGCGTGCCGGTGTGGGACGCGGGCAACCTGGCGGCGATCAACGAGTATTGGGACGTGCTGGTCGTCAACGGCTACGTCCTCGTCACCGACATGTCGTCCGG
>CAZXJU010000024.1:2275-15303 GCA_964641035.1 uncultured Halobacteriales archaeon
GATGGGCCCGCCCGGATTCGAACCGGGGTCTATGGCTCCCAAAGCCACAAGTATACCAAGCTAGCCCACGGGCCCGCAGACCTGCGCGTGCCGGCGGAACCCGGTCTCGACTTAAAAGCGCGTGAGCGCGTGTCCCACCGTGTCCCCCATCACTAAGTAGTGCATGCGACCGTGAGTAATTTCGAGGTGTACGCACCAATGGTCGACTACCCGCAGACCGGGGAACTCCCACGGCGTTGGGACTGGTTCCCGGTCTTCGTCTTCGGTGCACTCCTTGCGATGGTGCTTGGGCTGATCGTCGCGATGACGCTCGGGTCGTAGCGTCCGCCCGCCCGGTTAAGTAGCCGAGACCGGTTCGCGGCGCCACCTGATGCCCAGTCGACAATGCCCCGTCTGCAAGACGCAGTTCTTCGACATGGAGGAGACCGGGGAATGTCCGTATTGCGGCTACAAGCCCCCCGTCGGCCCGACGGCGTACGAGGAACAACCCGGCGGACCGCCGGAGTTCACTCCGGATGAGGATGACGCGCCGGACGTCCTTCCGATTTCGCCCTCGGGGGTCCCCCTGAAGAGGCGTTGGTTCGGCCACGTCGAACGGGGCGATTGGCGTGCGGCCCTGGCGGTGGCCCTGCTGGTCGTCCTCGGTCTGCTCGTATTCGTCGACCCCATCGTCGGCACGGTCCAGTTCATCCTGGAGGGCCCGCCCGAATCCGCCGGCACCCCGACCTTCAGCGACGCCTTGTTCGTGTTCATCTTCGTCGTCAACACGGTCCTCTTCATCGTACTGCCCGTCGCCTACCTCCTGCTCGTCTACCCCCGCGGCCTGCCGGCCGTGCTCGACGAGCTGCGCCTGCGGTGGACGCCGCAAGTGCCGTTGTGGGCGCTCGTCGGTACCGTCGCCACCATCGGTGCGCTGTTCGCCTTCGGGTTCCTGCTGACCGGCCTGGTCCACTTGGGGCTGATCGAAGAGCCGCAGACCAGCGAGTACGTGCTCGCCATCAAGCCGCAGTTGAACTGGTTCTGGATCGTGGCGATCCCGCTGGTCGCCGCCGTGACGGAGGAGATCTTTTTCCGCGGGTTCCTGCAGCCCCGCGTCGGCGTGTGGGGCTCCAGCGTCCTCTTCGGCATCGTCCACATCGGCTACGGCACGGTCCTGCAGGTCGTCGCGCCGTTCCTGCTCGGCCTCCTGTTCGCGTACCTCTTCCTCAAGACGAAGACGTTGTGGGCGCCGATCGCCGGCCACTTCGCGTTCGATTTCGTACAACTGACGTTGTTGCACCTGGTCGAATGACCGCCGGGTGCCGTCGCCTTTTTAATCAAGTCCCCATAAGGGACGACCGATGGCTGCTGAACTCGGCGACGTGCCCCTGTCCAAGGGGTTCCGCGAAGAACTCGACCTCCTGACGAGACACATCCGCATGATCCAGTTTGTGAAGGAACACGGCCCGATCGGCATCATCCGGTTGAGCCAACTTTTGGACCTTCCCAAGCACAAGGTGCGGTACAGCCTGCGTATCCTCGAGAAGGAAGGGTTCATCAACCCGACGACGAGCGGGGCGGAGGCGACCGAAAAGGTCGACGAGTTGTTCACCAGCCTCGAGACGATCCTCGACGAGGTCCAAGAGGAGATCGCGGGCCTCATCGAAAGCCTGCACGAGTCCGAAATCTCAGATTAGGCCGCCCTCGGCGGCGTCCTTTTGGTTAGGCTTCGTGGTACCCCAACGCCCAGGGGTCCGGTGACGGCGCCGGGTACGTCTCGTCGAACTCGATTACGTAGAGACCCGACTGGCCGTCGAAGACGACCAGCTGCCCGTCCTCGGTGGCGTCCAAGTCGAGCACCGTCGGGGTGTGGTCGAGCGCGTAACTGCCGTAGAGTTGTTGGATGATGAGGCTCCGCGGCGTTTCCCCCGGCGGTTTCGGCGACGTCTCGGCCGGCAGGTACGCGCCGACCGACGGCATCATCCGAAGGTTTTCATCGGTCGACACGTCGATCGCCCACACGCCGCCGTGGTAGTTGGAGACGAAGAGCGTCCGGTTGACCAGTTCGATGTAGTGGAGGCTGTATTGGAGGCCGGCGGTCCATTGGACGTCCTCCGGCAGCGTCCACGCACCGACGAACTGCGGGTCGCTCGGGTCGGTCGTGTCGAGCGTGAAGATGAGGCACGTGGGCGTCTCGGGCCGGTGGCCGACGCATTCCTCCCCGAGGAACGTGTAGTGGCGGCCGTCCCAGAGTTCGTCGGCCGGCAACGCCTCGTGGAAGTACGGGCTGCCCGGCGCCTCGGGTCCGACCGCGCCCCAATCGTCCCAATACGAGAGTTTGACGGGGTTCGTCGGATCGTCGATGTTGAGGATCACCATGCCGTGGCTGCCGTACGCCAGGTAGGCCAGCGCCTCCCCGGTCCCGGGGTGTACGGCCATGTAGGCGTCGTGCATCCCCTGCGAGACAGGCCCGTCGACCGGCGTCGGTCCCGCCGGCGTGTTGATCGGCGCCTGGTGCTGATACATGGACAGGATGTTCAGGTAGGGGCCGGTCGGCGCCTGCTGGACGTCCATGAAGACGTAGTAGCTCGCGTATGGTCCCGGGTTCGGCACCGACGCGAGGATGAGGTCGTCGCCGTTGATCGTCTGCGCGCGCACGCTGTGGCCGCCCATCACCGGGAACATGCGGAAGTCGACGACGGTCGGGTTGCGCGGGTTCCGGATGTCGACGAGCACGATCCCGGACGCGTAGGGCAGGCCGGCCTCGGGTCCGTCGACCACGATCGTCTCGCCCGTGCACGCATCGCGCCACAGGATGGGGCGGTACGCCTCGTCATCGACGGGGTCGTCCGCGTCGGGGCCACTGTCCATTGGGCTCGTCGACAGGAGGACGTAGTCGAGGCTCGGTGTGAGCGTTACATCGTAGACCTGGGTGTTGCCCATCACGAGCTCACCGATCTTCTTCGGCTTGGCCGGGTCGGTCGTGTCGATGAGGACGAAGGCGACGTCGCTGCCGAAGCTGTGGACGACGCTCAGGCGCTGGCCGTCCTTGCTGCGCGTGTCGCCGCAGAAGTAATCGCCGGTGGTCTTTCCGTGCCAGTCCGTCATCAGCGGCTCGTAGCCGATCAGGTTGAAGTTCGGCGTGGATAGGTTGGTGTGGTGCGAAGGGTCCTGATGGTCGTGCCCGCTGTCGCCGGTCAGCGCGATCTCCGCCCAGTTCTCCGCGATCAGCGGCCGGCCCGCCTCGTCGACGGGCGTCGGCCCGTCGCCGTCGCCCGTGTCCGCGCCGCCGCCGTCGGGGATGGCGCCGGAGCATCCGGCGAGGATCATGGTGGTCAGGACGCCCGCGACAAGCAGGGGGCTGGAGATTCGCATCGGGCTTGAAGCGGACGCACCCCCTTAAAAACGTGGTGCCTCACGTTCGCGTTTTCAGGGGGCTGGGGCCGCCCGGTAGCCTTCGGGCACCGGGCCGCCGTAGAAGACGGTGTTGAACATTTCGACCTTCTGTTCGAGGGCCGCGCCGACCGGCGCGTTCACGTCGGCCGACAAGTACGCCCGGCTCATCACCCAGGGCAACCAATCGGGTCGCTCGTGCTCCCATTCGATGCGTAACGGACTGATCCCGCGGGCCACGGCGTACGTGTTCTGCGGATCCCACGTCGTCTCGCCGGGGGGCACGCAGTCGTCGACGACCGGGTCGTACCACGCGCACGATAGCTCCAGGCTATAGTACTTGGCAGCGTCGGTGGCGGCGACCCAGACGAGTTCGGAGACGATGCCGGTGTGCTCGGGTCGGACGCTGAAATTGTAACGATACTGGTTGTCGAAGACGTCGGACGGGGCGCCGTACTGGGAGAGGTTCATTCCGTTGTCATGCGCCGTGTAGAAGAGGGCGGTGTACGGGTACCCGCAACCGGATTTGAACGCCGGCGTGTACCACATGCATTGTTGGAACCCGGCGAACGGGAACAGCTCGAAGAAGGCCTCCTCCGTCGGCAACGGCACGAGCGCCAGCGTGAGCGTGACCTCCGTGTCGGCGACGACCTCGACGTGGCGGGAGTGGTTCTCGAACTCCGGGTGCGTGACGACGATGGTCACGTTGCCCGCCGGGACGTCTTCCAGCCGGAACGTGCCGTCGGCGTCGCTGGTGGCGTTGAGGCCGTGCGCCGGCGCCTGGACCCTTGCGTCGGCCACGGGTCGCGCCTCGTCGTCCGTGACGAGGCCCGCCAGCACCCCGGTCCCGGACTCGGGGACCGCGTCGGCGGCGTTGGGGCCGCTGTTGCCGCCGGCACAACCGGCGAGCACGACGCCGGTCCATAGGAGCAGGACGACGACGGTCCGCGCATGCGTCATCATCGCCAACAGGGGGCACGTCGCCTTAAAGACCTGCGCCCGCCACATGCCGGGCCGCCGGCCGGACTCGCGTATGCACGGGATGCTCTTTTTCAAGGACGGCGTCGTCGTCATCATAGAGGCGCAAAGCCATGGGCAAGGCAATCGTGCTGGCCGAAGGATGCTTGGGCGAAGACCTAGGCAAGACCGCGAACGGACTCGTGCTGCACAGCATGCGCGACGAGATCTGCGCGGTGATCGATTCCACGCACGAGGGGGAAGACGCAGGGCAGGTCGTCTCCGGCACGCCCAACGGCATCCCCGTCGTCGCCACGTTCGACGAGGCGTTCGAGACGTACCGGCCGGACACCTTGTACTTGGGCGCCGCCACCGTCGGCGGAACGCTGCCCGAATGGTTCGAGGCGACCTTGCGAGCAGGCCTCGAGAACGGCCTCACCGTCTACAACGGACTCCACAAGTTCTTCTCCGAGGATCCCGAATATCAGAAGCTTGCCCAAGAGAACGGCGCCACCATCGTCGACGTGCGCAAGCCCCCGGAGGACCTCCAGGTCGCCCACGGGGACGTCTACGACGTGGACGTACCGCGCGTCCTCGTGATGGGCACCGACTGCGCCGTCGGCAAGCGGATGACCGTCGTCGAACTGGTCAAGGCCGCGCGCAAGCGGGGTATCGACGCCGGTTTCGTCGCCACCGGCCAGACCGGCGTCATGCTCGGCGCGGACGCAGGCACCGTCATCGACCGGGTCCCGGCCGACTTCACCGCCGGCACCGTCGAACGCATGATCTGCGACGTGGCGAAGCAGGGCCGCCAGATCATTTTCGTCTACGGCCAGGCAAGCATCCTGCACCCGGCCTACTCCGGCGTCAGCCTATCCATCCTGCACGGGACCGCCCCGGACGCCGTCATCCTGCAGGCCGACCCCGTCCGGAAACACCGGACGTTGTTCGACCACCCGGCGTACAAGATGGCACCGATCCGCGACGAGATCGAGCTCATCGAACGCCTGGGCACCGGCAAGGTCGTCGGCATCGCGGTCAACGGAAAGAACTGCAAGGACATCCCGGCCGAATCCGAGGCGTTGACGCAACGGACCGGTCTGCCCGCGGCCGACCCGCTGGCGCAATCCGTAGAACCGCTGCTGGACGCGGTCATTGAGCACCTGCAGAAGACGGGCGCCTGGCCGGAGCGGAAGATCACGGCGTAGACGCGCGATACTTACGCGTCCGGAAGCGCCGTGTACGACGCGGGGTCCGCCGGCGCCTCGTGATGGAAGACGGTCACCCATTCGTCGAAGGAGAACCCGAGTGTGGGTCCGACGCCGGCGCATGTGGGGCCGTTGGGCCGGAACGTGCTGCAGACCGGATACTCGTTTACCTCACGTTGGAAGAACCCGGCGCCGACGGCCGACACGACCCACAAGAACTCGCCTTCGGGGTACGTGAAGTCGGGCGGCGCGATTTCCCACGTCGTGCCTGGGATCGCGTCGACCCGCAGGGGCGATTCGGATGTCTCCCACCGGAAGCACGGGTTCGTGCTGTCCTGGCCGAAGATGCAGGTCGTGTCCGTGTCGGAGATGACGTGCAACGCGTCGGCTGTCTCCCACGATGCCTCGACGACGGCGTACCGCCACGTGTCCTGCATCTGGATGTTGTGGATGCCGACGCGTTGCTCGCAGCCTGGTGTCGAATTGGCGAGGGCGTACGTGATGATGATTGCGTTCACTTCGCACGTCATGTACCCCCGGAACGGCAGGACCTCCGAGTAGGGTTCGATGACGGGCACCAGCGAGAGCGTGAATTGATGCTCGACCACCTGGCCAGCGACGAACTGGAGCGTCTGGGCAAGCCCTTGGAATCCGATGGCTTGTACGACGACGCGATGCGCGCCCGGGGTGACGTTGCCGACCTCGAAGGCGCCGGAGGCATCCGAGTACACGGGCGCCATGTCGCCGACCCGGACTTGGGCGCCCTCGATGGGAATCAGCTCTTCCGTGACGACGACGCCCGCCAGCCGCGCCACGTCGCCGTCCTGCTCGACATCCGCCACAGTGCCCGGATCGTTGCCGCCCGTGCATCCCGCCAACGGCACGGCGACCAGCAGGCACGCGACCAGCCAACCCCGTAAACGACCCATCTGTCATCACCGCCCCAGTACGGGGCCCGGTGTTCGAGGCGACGTCGGGCTTAAAGAAGCCTTCCCTGTCTTTCGCGGTCGCCCGCCGTATCGCGGTCCCAGGTTTTTACCCGGCGGCCACGCTCGATTGGCCGATGCCCCGCGAATCCACCCCGCACGCCCAGGCGACGGCCCGCCCCGAAGTACGTCGGCTCGACGTGCCTCTCCGTTCGCCGTTCAAGATCTCCTTTGAGACTATCACGCACGCCCGGAACGTGCTCGTCCGTGCCGCCGTCGGCGACACGACCGGGTACGGCGAAGGGGCGCCCGTGCCCGCCATCACCGGCGAGACGCAGGACGACGTCGTGGCCGACGTCCGCGCCTGGACGGACTCGGCGCCCGCCCTCGACAACGCTACGGACGCCGGCCGTTATGCCACGCTTACTACGGCGGCCGGACGCGCCGCCGCTGAAGGCGCGCTTCTTGACGCGGCCGCCCGCCTGGCCGGGGCGCCCCTGTGCACCTTCCTCCGTGACGCCCCCGTCGGCGACGTGCCGACGAGCGTCACGTTGCCCTTGGTCGGCGCGGACGAGATCGAGCCGCTCATCAATCGGTACAAGGTCGACGGGTTCCGGATCTTCAAAGTGAAGGCCGGCCTTGGCGTCGACGAGGACCTCGAGCGGATCCGACGCATCCGCGAACTCGTCGGCTCCGCGACCGAACTGCGGGTCGACCCGAACCAAGGATGGGACCGCGCGTCCTCCGAACGGGCCCTGCCGAGGCTACGGGATGCCGGCGTGGCGTTCCTGGAACAACCGCTCGCCCGAGACGACCTCAAAGGCCACGCGCGCTTGCGCGCCCTCGACGAGGTACCGATCATGCTCGACGAATCGATCTTCTCGCCCGATGACGCCCGGCGCGCCATCAAGGCCGAGGCGGCGGACATCCTCAACATCAAGCTGGCCAAGTGCGGTGGGCTCCTGCCGGGTCTCGAGATCGCCGACGCGGCCGCCGAAGCCGGGCTGGAGTGCATGGTGGGCTGCATGCTCGAGACGCGCGCCTCGATCGCCCAGGCGGCGCATCTCGTCCTGTCGCACGACGCGATCCGGTACGCCGACCTGGACGGCGCGACGTTCCTCGCCGTCGACCCCGTCGAGGGCGGCCCCCAGCTCCGCGACGGGGCCGTCGTGGTACCGGATTCCCCTGGCCTCGGCGTGACGGGCGTCACCGGCACCACCGACGCGTGATGGGTAGGCCGGACCGTCCATGGCAAGCCATTCATTCATAAGCGCGACGGCCACTCGAACCCGTATGGGTCGTCGGGTGGGCGGCAATCGGGCCCATGCATGGGCGCTGACGCTGCTGTTGGCCAGCGTCGCCTGGGCCGGGTGCGCCGGCGACGCCAACCCGTCGGATGCAGCGCCCGTCGATGACGACGAAGCGGCGCCGGCGGAGGTCACCCACACGACCGGCGGCATCGAAGGCCAGATCCTCGACGACGAGGCGCGCCCTGTCGTGGTGGCCGTCGTCGAACTCGTGAAAACCGGGAACACCACCAAGACGGACCCGGCCGGTCGTTTCTCCTTCTCCAACCTCGAGCCGGGCACGTATGAGCTCCGCATCACCCGCGGCGGGTACGAGGGCGCCGGACGCACGGTGCAGGTCGTGGCCGGCGACGTGGCGCAGGCGAACGTGATCCTCCGGCCGCTGGCGTTCGACGTCCCCTATGCGGAACTCGGGCTTTTCGAAGGGCACATCGTCGTCGGCTCCGCCCTGGTCGACCTGGTGACCACCGGTACCGGCTACGGCTGCGAAGTGTGCCGGTTCTGGTTCAACGCGACGCGCGGGATCGAGATGATCGTTCTGGAGGTCGACGCGGTGAAGTCCGCGGACCTGCCGACCGACGACAACGACTTCTTCTTCGAGCTGGTCGGCGAGACGAAGGGCGGCCGGTACCTCGCCGACTACTGGCAGATCGGCGACCAGCGGCGCGTCCAAGGCGGGTTCCCCGATGACGGGGACGCGATGCAGCTGTCGAACTATTGCAGCATCTTCACGGTGTGCGTCGACCAGCGGTACACGCTCTACGTGACGAGTTTCTACTTCCAGCCGGCGCTCGAACACTACACGGCGCTCCCGGAGCAGTGACGATGATGGCAGGAAACGATTCGACGAGGACGCCGCTGGCCCTGACGGTCCTGGTGCTGGTCGGCGCGCTCCTGGCCGGATGCGCCGAGGACGCGACGCCGGAGGAGACGCAGCCGACGGCCACCCCGACGTCGGCGGCGGAGCAGGAGGTCGGCGGCGGCTCTTCGGCCATCACCGGCCTCGTGCTCGATGACGAGGAGGTGCCTGTGCCCGGCGTCGACGTCGAGCTTCTCGAGCTTGAGACCAACGTCACCACCGACGAATCCGGCGCCTACCGGTTCACGGACCTGGCCGCCGGCGTCTACACGCTCACCTTCACCCACCCGGCGTTCAAGGGCGCCGGTCGCAACGTCGATGTCGGCCACGCGGAGACTGCCGAACTGGACGTGATCCTCTTCCCCGTCGTCTTCGACACGCCGTACGAGGACACGCTCATCTTCGAAGGGTACATCTTCCTAGGCACCGCGCTGTCGGACATCGACCACGGATGCCAGGACACCGGCGGAAACTGCCGTCACGACTTCACATCCGAACGCGGCCTGGAGACCGTCGTCTCGGAGGTCCAGTTCACGCCGAGTGTCACGAACCCGGCCGGCCCGACGCGTCTCTACTTCCAGCTTCGGCACACGGACTTCGAGCCGATGTACGCCGACGGCTACTACGCGGCGCCCCACGCCACCCACGCCGTCTTCGGCGATTGGACGCGCGACGAACCGGTACCCTTCTACCAGAACACCGTGTGCGACCTCGTCTTCGTCTGCTACGACCAACGCTTCACCAATTACGCGACCTTGTTCTACTTTGAACCCGCGCCCGAAGGATGGACCGTCTTCCCGGAGGACGCATGACCCTCAACGCGCTCGGCGTCGGCGCCCTGTTCCTCGCCGTCGCCCTGGCCGGCTGCCTGGACGGCGGCTCACCCGCCGCCGATCCCGGCGACGGGGCGCTCGACTGGCCGCGCGGGGTCCACCCGTGGCCGACCGGTGACGAATGGCCCGTCGACCTCCGGGGCCCGTTCGACCTGGCTTCCGTCGTCGAGCACCGGGTGGCCATGCACGATGGCGTCGAACTGGAGGGCTGGGTCCTCCGGCCGGACGTCCCGGACGACGTGGGGGTCCCGGTCGTGCTCTGGTCGGCGCCCTACTTCGGCCAGTGCAGCTACTTGTCGGCGCCGCCGGCGTGCGCGTACGCCACCGGCGACGACCCGGCGCTCCGCGACGGCGACCTCATCAGCGAAGCCGTCCCCATCGATGTCCTCATCGAGAACGGGTACGCGGTCGCCGTCTTCAACGTGCGCGGCACCGGCAACAGCGGCGGCTGCTTCGAATGGTTCGGACCCAACGAACAGAAGGACCAGGTGGTCCTCGTCGACTGGTTGGCCGGCCAGGACTGGTCCAACGGCCGCGTCGCCATGCAAGGGCTCTCCTACCACGGGACGACGCCATGGGAGGCCGCCATCCAGAACCCGGAAGGCCTCAAGACGATCGTCGTGGCCGGCATGGTCGGAGACGCGTACACATTCAGCCACACCCCCCAGGGCGCGACGTTCACCACGATCACCGCCTTCAACGCGCATTTCTCCTGGCGCGTGAGCCTCAGCCCGCCAATCCAGGGCGGCCCCGAGCACGCGACCCTCGAACACGCGCCCCTGGCGCCCGAGCGCGTCTGCCCTTCCGTCCTGCAAGCCATGACCGACGACTCGGTCGGCACGCTGGCCGAAACCCGCGACCAGGGCTTCTGGGACGACCGGCGGCTGATCGACCACTTCCCCGACGTCACCGCCGCCGTCTTCCTGACGCACGGGTTCCAGGACCACCACTACTCGGGCCACCAACAGCAGGAGAACGCCGTGTGGAACGTCCTGACCAACGCCCCGAAACGCCAATTGGAAGGCCAATGGGGCCACGAGTTCCCCAACCACAACTCGTTCAACGCGGACTGGGCGCTCGACGATTGGTACGATCGCCTACTCGAATGGTACGATTTTTGGCTCAAAGGGATCGGCGACGCGCCGCCCCGGGAGGGGATTGTCGACTACCAGGACGGGACCGGGGCCTGGCACGCGTCGACCGCGTGGCCGCCGGCCGACGCGCTCGACGAGGTCCTGTACCTCACCGACGGCCGTCTGACGCCGACGCCAGGCGGCACGGCCTCCTCGTTCCGATCCATGGCCGAACCGCTGGGCCCCGCCGCCCAGTTCTGTCCGGACGAGGCCACCTTCCAACCGCAATCCAGCGGCCTCGTGTTCCTCTCCGAACCGGCCGACGAGGCGAGCCTGGTCGCCGGCAACCCGATCGCGTACCTCCGGTTGACCAGTGACGTGCCCGGTGGCCTCGTCGCCGTCCACCTCTACGACGTGGCGCCCGACTTCGACTGCACCGACGACGGGCCCTCCGGCGTGCGCCTCTGGGCCGCCGGCGTCGCCGACCTCCGGTTCCACAAGGGGAACTTCGACGCGGAGGCGTTCCCCGTCGACACGCCGACGCACGTCCGCATCGACATCACGAACCTCGCCGACGTCCTCGAACCCGATCACCGGTTGGCCGCCGTACTCAGCTACGGCGACCCGATCGACCGGGTCGGCCATCCGTGGCCCGCGACGATCACGCCGCTCGTCGACGGCGACGTCCCCAGCCACCTCGTCATCCCCTTCGTCGAAGGCGGACTCGGCGGCCACGCACCCACCTTCGACTATCCCCCTCGCCCGTTCGTCCCCGTGGTTGATTGACCATGTACCCAAGAAACGCCCCCAGCATGTTCGCCGTGTTCGGCCTATTGACGATCGCCTTCGCTGGCTGTCTCGGTGGCGGCCCAGGACCCTCCGACGACGGGTCCGGTGGCGCCCTCGATTGGACGCCGGGGGTACACCCGTACCCAACTGGCGACGAGTGGCCGGCCGACTTGGTGAACGCGACGTTCGGACTGGCTGAACTGCGCGAGGAACGCATCCCCAGTTTCGACGGCGTCGAACTCGAGACGTGGGTCCTGCTTCCCGACGTCCCCGACGGCGTCCAAGTGCCCGTGGTCCTCTGGTCTTCCCCGTACTTCGGTCAGACGTACGCTCCCGGCAACGATCCGTCGCTGTGGGACAATTCGGGCTCCGCCGAGGCGGTGCCGGTGAACCTCTTGGTCGAACACGGGTACGCCGTCGCGATCATGAACCTGCGCGGCTCCGGCCAGTCCGGCGGATGCTACGACCTGTTCGGGCATGAGGACTGGAAGGACAACGCGGCGGCCGTCGAATGGTTGGCGCGCCAAAGCTGGTCGAACGGGCGCGTGGGCATGATGGGCCTCAGCTACCACGGCACGACCCCGTGGATGGCCGCCGTCGAGCAGGCCCCGGCCCTCAAGACGATCGTCGTGGCGGGCATGGTCCACGACCTCTACGGGTTCGCTTACACGCCGCAAGGGGCCCCGTTGACGGTCGGAAGCGCGTTCCTCGACGCCGTGACGGTGCTGGATACCATGCCGCCGGCGACGTCCGACCCGCTCGTGACGGCAGAGCACTACCCGTTCGTCGCGTGGGAACGGGCGTGCCCGGAGGTGGCGCAGATCCTGGCGGAGATGCCCGCCAGCCAATACTCCGACCGGCGGGACGCCGGGTTCTGGGCCGAACGCCGGCTCATCAGCCATTTCCCCGACGTCACCACCAGCGTCTTCCTTACGCACGGGTTCCGTGACTTGTACAACAGCGGGCACGCGTTCGCGGAGGACGCCGTGTGGGGTACCTTGGACAAGGCCCCGGCGCGGGCGATGATCGGCCAATGGGGCCACGAGTTCCCGAACTTCGGCGGGGTCGACGATTTCAACGAGCAGGCCCTCGAGTGGCTTGACTTCTGGCTCAAAGGCATCGGCGACGAGCCGCCCGGCCTGGGCGTCGTCGAGTACGAGGACGGCGCCGAAGGGTGGCACAATTCGACGGCGTGGCCACCGGCCGAGGCGCACGACGAGGTGCTGTACCTGGCCGACGACGGCCTCTCGGCCGAACCCGCCACCTCGCCGTTGGCGTTCCGGTCTGTCCCGCATCCCAACGGCGCCGTCGGGGCCGCCTGTCAGAACCCGCCGGCCGGCGAACCCACCGGCCTGGTGTTCACCACACAACCCGCGTCCGACGACGTGTTCGTCGCCGGAAACCCGCACGCGTACCTGAAGATCACGAGCGACCTTCCCGGAGGCCTGGTCGGGCTCGACCTGTACGAGGTCCCCGGCGACGTGTCCTGCAGCCAAGGCACGCTGGATGACACGTACCTTTGGTCGTTCGGCGCCGCCGACCTCCGGTTCCACCAAGGCAACATGGGCGGTCAGGACTTCCCGGTCGACGAGCCGACGCACGTGCGCATCGACATGACGAACCTGGCGGAGGTCCTCGAAGCCGGTAACCGGCTCGTGCTCGTCGTCTCGTACGGCGACGCGATCCACCACTCGGTGAACCCCG
>CAZXJU010000025.1:0-14886 GCA_964641035.1 uncultured Halobacteriales archaeon
CCGGCCCGCGTGGGGCTCCGGTACCGCGGCACCATCGGCCAGTCGATGGTCGGCCTGTACCATTCCAAGGACGGCGACGAGGAGTGCCTGGCGACGCAATGCGAGGCGACCGACGCGCGTCGGGTCTTCCCGTGCTTCGACGAGCCGGCGTTCAAGGCGAGCCTCGCGTGGCGCGTGACCACCAAGGACGATGTCCACGTGCTGGCCAACGGGCCTCTCAAGGAGAAGATCGTCGCGGGCGACGGCAACACGACGTGGATCTTCGAACCGACACCGCCGATCTCGAGCTACTTGGCCGCGGTGGCCATCGGCGCCTTCGGCGCCACCGACGCCGTCGAGGCGCGCGGCACGCCGTTCCAGGTGTGGGCCCTAGGCGGCAAACAGCGGCTCGGCACGCACGCGCGGGACTTCGCCGCCCGCCTTCTTCCATGGTACGAGGACTACTTCGGCGCCCACTACGCCTTCGGCAAGTACGACCAGTTGGCGGTCCCCAGCTTCAGTTTCGGGGCCATGGAGAACGTCGGCCTCGTCGTCTTCCGCGCAAGCCTCCTGCTGACCGACCCGAAGACGACCAGCTGGCAGGGCGTCAAGACGATCGACATGGTGGTGGCGCACGAGTTCGCGCACATGTGGTTCGGCAACCTGGTCACCATGGCGTGGTGGGACGACCTGTGGCTCAACGAGGCGTTCGCCGAATGGGTCGCCCACAAGGCGGTCGACGCGCTGGAGCCGAGCCACGAGGTGTGGCACGACTTCCAGGACCGGACGTTCTCCGCCCTCGACACGGACGCCCTCACCTCGACCCATGCGATTTACAACGAGGTCGACACGCCGGAGGAGGCGCGGGAGATGTTCGACGCGATCACGTACGGAAAAGGCAGCGCGGTGCTGCGCATGCTCGAATCGTACCTCGGCGCCGACGCGTTCCGAGACGGGCTGCAATCCTACATGGCCGAGTTCGGGACGAAGAACGCGCGGGGCGCCGACCTGTGGCGCCACATGGCGGCCGCCTCCGACGAGCCGGTCGAGACCATCATGAAGGACTGGGTCGGCCAGCCGGGCCACCCCGTGGTCCGGATCGACCCGGAGGAAGCCGGCGACGGGACCGTCCTACGGATTCGCCAGACCCGCGCCCGTTCCGGCAGCGACAAACCGGAAAGCGACCAGACGTGGCGTGTCCCCTTGCGGTTTCGGTGGCGCGACGACGACGGCGTGCACGAGGCGCGCCACCTGGCCTCCGGCCCGACGGACATGGCCCGCATCGTCGTCGCGCGCGACCTCGACTGGCTCGTGGCCAACGCCGACGACCTCGGCTTCTACCGCGTTGATTACGAGGATGCGCTGCGCCAGAAGATCCTGGACCATGCCGAGGAGTTGACGCCGACGGAGCGGACAGGGTTCCTTCGGGACCAGTGGGGCCTGGTGCGCGAAGACCGCCTGCCCGTCGGTGCCTTCCTCGACGCCGTGGCCGCGATGGCCCAAGGCGACGACCACCACACGGTCGTCGACTACGTGGTCAGCGTCGTGCGCGGCGTCGAACGGGTCCTCGAGCACGCCGGCGACGACGACGCGCTCGGCACGTACCGCCGGTGGGTGGCGGGCCGGTTCCGTGGCGCCCTCGAAGCGATGGGTCCGGAGCCGCAGGAGGACGAGCCGCCGACGGAACGGAAACGCCGCGCGGTACTCCTGCGGGCCGTGGCCGCCATCGGCCGGGACCAAGCGGCCGTCGACACGGCGCTTGAGATGGCCGCACGGGAGCGCGACGACGCGGCCAGCGTGGACGCGAACCTGGCCGGCCT
Organism: uncultured Halobacteriales archaeon; assembly: GCA_964641035.1. Classification (GTDB taxonomy): domain Archaea; phylum Thermoplasmatota; class E2; order JACPAO01; family JACPAO01; genus CAZXJU01. The sequence goes on from CAZXJU010000025.1 coordinate 1,800, forward strand.
CGTCGTCGGCCTCGCGGCGCAACAGGGCGACGCGGACCAGTTTGACGCGAACCTCGCCACGTACCGCCGGCGACGGGACGCGCACGCGGCGCCGCACGAGGTCGACCGGTACCTCTACAGCTTCGCCGCGTTCCGGGAGCCTGAGCTCGTGTCGCGTACCCTGGGCCTGCTTGGCGACGGCACGGTGCCCAACCAGTCGATCGGGCCGCTTCTGCGCGCGCTGCTCGCCGAGCCGCACGGCCAACGCGCCGCCTGGGAGTTCCTCAAGGAGAACTGGGACGACATCCACAACGACGTGGGAAACGCGTGGATCTCGATCCTGGTGGAGTCGGCGGGGTATCTTCCGCCGGAGTTGGCCGACGACGTCGAGGCCACGTTCGACGCGAAGCTGGACGGTGTGGCCTCGCAGAGCCGCCGGCGGGCGTTGGAGCGACTGGCGGACCGTCGGGACCTGTACGGGCGGGTGCTGGACGACCTGGTCTCGTGGGCCCAGGGGCTTGAGGCGGTCTCGGATGCCCCCAAGGCCACCTGAATAGGGTTTGGGCTTTTTCCGCAGACCCGAAGCCCTTATCATGTGCGGTGGGTCTGTCTTATCGACCCAAACGCGAACCGGGCGCCCGGAGCGGTCCCCGACGGCGAAGCGAACCGTTAAAGACCGCGTCACCTCCTGACATGGATGGTGCCGGGCCCCAGCGCGGGGTACGGGGGGTGCGGGACATGCCGACGGAAAAGCTCCTACGCGAGCTATCGCAGAAGCCGAACCAAGCGATTCTCAACCAGCTGGCCTTCGAGCCCAGCTATCCTCGCCGCATCTCGGAGATGCTGGAGATCCCGGAGACGGAGGTGGCACGGCGGCTGCGCCGGATGGAACGCCTCGGCCTCGTCTCCGGCGACTGGGCGTACGTCGGCAAGAACGTGAAACTCTACAAACTCATGGTCGACCGGCTGGAGGTCCGGCTCGGGCACGAAGGCGTGAAGATCGACCTGCACGGGCCCGACGGCGACCGGCCGGCCGTGGTCCGCGAGGCGTTCACGATGCACGTGCCGACCGCCGAAGGCTTCGTCGGACGAGCCACGGAGACCCAGGCGCTCGGCGGTCCCGAACCCGTCGTCGTGCTCCAAGGCCTGCCCGGCGTCGGCAAGACGGCCCTGGCGGCCCACTACGCCCGCGAGAATGCGGGGGACCGGCGCGTCTTCTGGCACAGCTTCCGCGGCGTCGAATCCTTGGCGTGGCTGGCCGGCCGCGTCGGCGCCTTCCTGGCCCAGAACGGCGAGAAGGACATGCTGTCGGCCGTCCGCGTCGCCAACGAACCGGCCGAGCTGCGTGAACTGCTGTGGAGCGGGATGGACCGCCCCGACCTATTGCTGGTCCTCGACGACCTGCACCGGGTCGACGACGACGCCGTCCAGGAGTTCCTGGCCGAGACCCCGTCCCGGATCCAGAATTCGAAGCTCATCCTCACCAGCCGCGAAGGGCCCGTCCACCTGCCCAAGCCGGGCCGCGTTCGCGTGCTGCACCTGGAAGGTCTGGACGACGCGGCGATGCAGGCGTTGTGCAAGGCGAAGGGGCTCACCGTGCCGAAGGCGCTGGTGCCTCGGCTGCGCGACGAGGTCGGCGGCCACCCGATGGCGCTCAACCTGTTCATCGAGACCGTCAAGGAACTGGACGTCGATCCCGAGGAGCTCTTGGACCGGATCCCCGAGCGGAACCTCGAAGAGTACCTCCTGCGGGAGGTCCACGAGGCGCTCGGCGACGACGAACGGCGCATCCTCGCGCTGGCCAGTCTCTTCCGCGGCGCCTTCACGGCCACGGACCTGGGCGCCCTGGCCAGCCGGTCCGTGCAGGGCCCGCTGCTGAAGGTCCGCCGGCGGCTGCTCGTGCAGGCGCTCGAAGGCGGGTTCGCCCTGCACGAGGTGGTCCGCAACTTCTTCCAGCAGTTCCTGGACGACCCGGAGAAGATGCATGAGCGCCTGGCCGACCATTTCCTCAAGAAGCGGACGATCGAGGGGCGGCTCGAGGCGTACCACCACCTCAACGAGGCGGGGCGCCGGGACCGGATCCTTCACCTAATCGAGGAGGACTTCGACCTGCACGAGTTCGAGGCGCTCGACTCCGGGTACCAGGACCTCTACATGAAGGTCCTCGACCTCTTCGACCGGAAGGACGTGGACGACCCGCGCCGCTGGGCGATCATCGAGGACGAACGAGGCGACATCCTCCTCAACCGCGGCCAGGCCAAGAAGGCGTTGGCGCGGTACGACACGGCGGTGAAGATCTTCGAGGAGTCCGACCGGGACGTCGACCGGTTGGCCGACCTGGCGTGGAAGCGCGCGATGGCACTCGAGCAACTCGACCAGGCCGACAAGGCGTTGGCCGCGTGCCGGGCCGCGCTCAAGCTGGACCGGATCCCGAAACGGCAGCGTCGCCGGTTGGAGGAGCTACGGGACCGGCTGGAGCCCGACGGCGCCTGACCGGGCCCGTGTCGCGTGCGTTACGCGATCGCCGGCTCCACGCGTTGGCCCAGGATGTGCTGCCAATCCTGGTCGTTGGCCCACTCGTCGAACGTCTGCCAATTGACGTCCGCGTACGATTGTTTGAGTCCCGCCACGTCGACGGAATACCCTTCCTCTTGGAACCATTCGAACATGACCCCGTACGTCGGGTTCTGTTCCTTGAGTTCGTTGAGCGACAGCTCGTTGTACTGCATCCGCTGGCCGGTGGCGGCAGCCAGTCGGGCCGCCATCTCCGGCCCGGTCAACTCGTCCGACGCGATCTCGATCCGCTTGCCGTCGAACGCGTCCGGGTTCTCGATGACGTGCCGGACGAAGTCGCCGATCTCTTCGACCGCGATGGTCTGCAACGGCGTGCCCGCCGGGAGCGCCATCGTGAGCGTCTCCTTCTTGATCTGGTCGACCATTTGCTCGGCGAGCAGGTTCTCGCGGAAGAACACCGGGGCGACGATGGTGTGGGCGGCATCGCACTCTTCGGTTAGGCACGCTTCGACGGGCACCTTGCTGTCGAAGATCGGCACGCCCGTGTCGTCGCGGGCGCCGGCGACCGACGAGTATACGACGTGGTCCACGCCCGCCTCATCGAGGGCGGTGACCAACTGTTTCCCTTGTTCGGCCTCTGCCTCGGGCCCGTCCTCGTGCGGTGTCGACATGGCGTAGGCCGCGTCGACGTCGTCGGCGGCCGTCTTGATCGTCCGGGGCTTCGTGAAGTCGCCTTCGACGACCTCGGCGCCCAATCGTCCGAGTTCCTTGGCCGCGTCGGAGGCGGGGTCGCGCGTCATCGCGCGTACCGTGTGGCCGCGGTCGAGCAACGACCGGGCGATGGCCCCTCCCTGTTTTCCGGTGGCGCCCGTGACGAGTACGGTCTTTGGTTCTTGCGTCCTGCCTATCCTGCTTCCGCTTGTCATCTTGTTCACCTGAGTTGCGAATCAGCTCGCGCCTGCGGGCCCCTCGACGGGGCGAACTGGCGCGCACGTACCCTATACAACGCAGGTGTCGGCTAATAGGTCTTGGGGACCCTGCGGGTGACCGGCTTCCGCGTCCTCTTAAAAGAAGGTCTGCGCATGCGGCGGTCGATGCCGCCGTTACTGTTCCGTACGAAATACGACGTGTTCGAGGAGCACCACGCCCGGCTACGGGACCGCCCCGACCCGGAGGCCGCCGCGCGCCGGTTCGACCGCCGGCTTCGACACGCGAAATTCATCAACAGCGTCCGCGTCGGCTTCTACGTGGTGGCGTACTTCAGCCTCGTGGCCACGGCGCTCGTGTTCCTCCTGCAGTTCGTCGACGCGCTCACGCTGCTGCGCGACGTCGTGCGGTTCGCCGGAAGCGTGAGCTCCACGATGGCCGTGCTCGCGATCGCCGGCGTGCTCGTCTGCGGCCGCTACCTGAACCTTGCCGACGTGGAGCTCTACTTCTTCAGCATGGAGAGCCGGATGACGCGGCCCTGACGACCCTCAGTCGCCGACGATGTCGACGTCGCCGTTGGCGGTGCTGACGTCGATCTGGGTCCTCACCTGGCGCTCGTCGTAGTTCGTCGTCCGTTCATGCTTCGAGTGCGCTTCCTGCTCGCCGACGGGTTCCGTGTCCGCCAGGTCGATGGTGACCGTACCCGTATATGGGCTCGTTCCGCCGCGGGCGTCGTACCCGTATTGGGACGTGTCGGGGACGACGACCTCGACCTGGCCGTTGCCGGTACTGGCGCTCCAGGCGCCGCCGGTCGGCGTGCCTTGGACGTCGATCTGGCCGTTTCCGGTCGAGGCGTCGAGGTCTCCGATGCGCGCGCCTTCCACCTCGATCTGGCCGTTGCCGGTGTCCAAATCGAGTGCGCCGTACGAGCCTCCGTCGACGGAGAGCTGTCCGTTGCCGCTGTCCGCGGTCGCCTCGTCGAAGGTGAGGCCGGTGAGCCTGATTGCGCCGTTGCCAGTATCGAAGCCGGCGGTGGCGCCGGTAAGGTCCGTGGCGTCCAACGCGCCGTTTCCGGTGTCCAGCGACAGGTCCTGCAGTTCGATCTGGGTGGGGATCTCGGCTTCGATGTGCGCCGACTGGTTGTTCCACGTGTTGCCGGGCGTGCTCGCGCGCGTCCGCCATTCCATGGTGCCGTCGGAGATGTCGTCCGAGTGTTCGACGCGGATCTCGTCGAGTTTCGCCCGCGCTTCCTCTTCGGTATCGGCGTGGGCTGCGAGTTCGAGGACGGCCCGGTACGTCGAGTCGGCCCGGGGCGTGGCGTCGATGTGGCCGTTGCCGGTGGCGAGCGTCACGTCGAGGTCGTCGGCCGATCCGACGCCGCCGGTCAACGTGACCGTCTTCTCCGCGTACCACCGGCCGTTCTGCTGGTACGTCATCACGTCGCCGTCCGCGCGCCGGGAGGAGGACGGACCCCCGTCGCCGGTCGCGTTCAGATCGACGTAGACGGGCGTCTCGATCGGGAGGGTCAGGTACGAGCGACCGTCCAGGTCCATCTCCCACTGCGCGTTGAGCGTCGTCGGCTCCGGCGATACCGTCAGCCGCAGCGTCACGTCGGCACCCGACGGGATCCGGTCGATCCCTTCGAGCGCCATGCAGAGCTGGCCGTTGACGGTCTGCGACGAGGCGGTCGTGGATGCGACCTCGGCACCGTCGACCAGCAGCGCCGTGGTGTGCGTCGGGCCCATGCCGACGGTGGCCATGGTCAATTGCAGGCAGGCGGTCGCGTCGGCGCCGGTCATGTTGATTGACCGGCCCGGCGACGGAGTCAGCGGGAATTCGACGACGTGGTCGTCGGAGGCGGGCGTCAAGGTGGCCGTCAACGTGGTCGACGACTCGTTGGCGTTCGTGCTCATCCACACGTCGTCCGGGCCCGTGCCATGGAAGTAGAGGCGGTTGTTCTTGGCCGCCGGCTGCGTCAGGTCGTCCGTCTCGTTGGGTCCGAGCGTCGGCCCCGGCTCTGGGGTCTCGCCCTCTTCGTCTTCCGGGATCGTCAAGCACCCGGCCAAGACGGTCGCCGCGATCATAAGCAAAGCTACCAGGATTCCCAACGTCCGCATGGTTCCTCTCACCCGTGTCGAAATCCCCCCTCACCGTGTTGGTATATAAACAAACTGGTGGGGGATTCTCGATGACGCCCCGGAGCGGAGACGCGTTCAGCGAAGCCTACCAAAATCTTGAAACGCTCGTCCGAAGATGGACACGAACGTGGCTGACATGGCTCGATGGAACAATACGACGGTCGTCTCCCTGGTGTGCGTCGTGGCGTTGGCGCTTTCCGGTTGCCTGACGGCGTCCGCGGCGACCGCCAAGGAACACCAAGGCAAAGCGACCGACGAGGCCCAGTCCGAATGGGCCGCCGACGCCCAACTGGTCGGGATCTTCGGGATGGAAGGCACCAACCAGGGGTGGGAAGAGGGCCCATGGGGTGCCGGCGAAGACCAGTCCGAGAACTACTTCGCCTCGGCCGAGGACGACGAGGACGTCGGCGACGGCCGCTCCGAAGTCTGGGCGTACGGCTACCAGGCCGACTCGAAACCCGACGAGTTCTACATCGTATTCTTCGACAAGGACGGCGACCGCCAAGGCGACATGACCGTGCCGGCGGAGGACGACATGCTGCCCATCGGCGACTACGACCTCAACAGCGACGAAGCCGTCGACAAGGCCAAGGCGGCCGAAGACGGCATCGAATCGGCGCTCGAGACGGAGAACCACTTCATGGTCGTCTTCCTTGCGAAAGCCGACGACCATCCGAACCCCGTCTGGTCCGTGATGGCCGGCGGCGGCGGCCAATCCGACGACGGCTCCTACGGCGGCGGAGGCGGCTTCGCCGTCGTCGACGCGGTCACCGGCGAGGTGCTGGCCCATTTCGGCGGCTCCGGAAGCGGATCCAGCGGCTGGGACTGGCAGTAGCGGGCTTCCCGGCGCAAACGGTTAGAACGGTCCGGCCGCTTGCGCCGCGATGACGACGCGCGTGGCGCGACGGCTCGGCCCCGACGGACCAGAGACCGTCCGAGTCGACCTTGAGACGGGCGAGGCCGCGCCTTCCGATGACGAGCCGACGCATTGGCTCGTCGGGGCCCCGCTCAACGCGCACACCCACATCGGCGACGCGTTCCTCACCGGCCGCGTGCCCGACGGCGACCTCGCCTCGATTGTCGCGCCGCCCGACGGCTTCAAGCACCGCATGCTCGCCCAGGCCGATCCGGACGTCGTCGTCGCCGGCATCCGCACTGCGCTGGCCGAATACGCCCAAGCCGGCTGCCGCCGCATCGTCGACTTCCGTGAAGGCGGCGTCGAAGGCATCCGGCTGCTGCGCGCGGCCCTCGACGAAGCCCTCGAGGCGCCCGCCGTCACGATGCTCGGGCGCGGCGACGTCGAGGAGGTAGACCGTCTGCTGGCGCAGGCCGACGGCCTCGCCTATTCGAGTATCGCGGACGACGTGGACCGGGACCTTGCGTGGTTGTCACGGCGGTGTCACGAGGCCCGCGGGATCTTCGCGATCCACCTAAGCGAGGGGAAGAGGGAGGACGTCGAGGCGGCGCTCGCCCTCGAGCCGGATATGCTGGTGCATCTCTGCAAGGCGACGCCCGCGGACGTGCGGCGCGTCGCCGAGGCGGGCATACCGGTGGTTGTCTGCCCGACATCGAACGCTCGGTTCGGGTTGGAGCCGCCGGTGGCGACGCTCGAGGCGACGGGCGTCGAATGGTTCGTCGGGACCGACAACGCCATGTTCGGCTCGCGCAGCGTCTTCGAGGAGGCCGCCTGGATTCGTGCACATCACCCCGATCTTCCGGACGAGCGCCTGGTGCGGGCCGTCGAAGCTCCCGGCGCCGAGGCCCGGTGGGCGTTGGACGCGGCACCCGAGGCGGCCGACATCCTCCTGCCGCTCGACGGCTCGGGACGGGTCGATTGGACAGGGCCCGCGCGGCGCTCGGCGTCGATGACACGCCCCGTTTCATAGAAAATGCTAAATCCATAGAAATCCTATTTTCATATGTGACGACCTCGGTGGCGCTTTCGGAGGCCAACCGCGACCGCCTGGCGCGCATCAAGGAGGACGCGGGCCTTCGCTCGATGGACGAGGTGGTCGGTACGCTCCTGGGCGCCGCACGCCATTCGATTGACCGGCTGATGGAGAATCGGGGCGAACGAGTTGCCAAGGTCGCCGACGAGCACGGGATCCGTCGTCTAACCGCGTACGGCAGTCGTGTATGGGGCGCCCCCCACGCTAGAAGCGATGTCGACCTCGTGGCGGAGTTCGACGGGCGCGTGAGCATGTTCGAACTGATGCGGGCCGAGCGTGCGCTCGCCGACGCGTTCGGCGCACCCGTAGACCTTACCACGTGGGGTGGGCTTCGCGACCGGTTGGCGGAGCGCGTACGCCGCGAGGGGGTCGTCATCCTTGGATGACCGGACGAACGAGGCGCTCTTGGACATGGTCGACCACGCCCGGGAGGCGCACGCCATGGCGACCGACGGGGACGTGGAGGACGCGTTGGCCGATCGCACGAAACGTTTGGCCGTCGAACGACTCTTGGAGATCGTGGGCGAAGCGGCGGGGCGTGTCCCGCCGCGTGTGCGCAAGCAGATTGATTTGCCGTGGCAGGACATCGTCGGCCTTCGGAACCGGTTGATCCACGCATACCACCGGACGGACCCCGCGACCCTTATCGACGTTCTCGTCGACGACCTGCCGGACCTGATTGCCCGCGTCGAAGACTGGATGGCCTCCGCGGGCCACTAGGCCCCGAATCTAGTGCCGGCCGAACGGCCAAATACGCCGCTGGCGTTGGACCCTCGAACCAGATGACAGAGAACACCCCCCGACTGGTGCTCGTCACGGGCGCCACCAGCGGCATCGGCCACGCCACAGCCCGCGCGTTTGCGGGCCTCGGGTCCGACCTCATCCTGCTCGGCCGCCGCGAAGAACGCCTGGCCGCCATCAAGAAAGAGCTTGCCGACGTCGAGGTCACCGCCTGGACCGTCGACGTGCGCGACCGCGCACGCCTGGACGAACTGGCGGCCGAACACGAGGACCTGTTGCGTCGCGTCGACGTCGTCGTCAACAACGCTGGCCTCGCCATCGGAAAGGACGTCCTCCACGAGTCCGACCCCGAAGACTGGGACACGATGATCGACACGAACGTGAAGGGCCTGTTGTACACGACGCGGCTGGCGCTGCCGTTCATGGTCGAGCGCGGCGAAGGCCACATCGTCAACATCGGATCGATCACCGGCCGTGAGGTGTACCGCGGCGGCGTCGTGTACGCTGCGACCAAGTTCGGCGTGCGGGCCATCACCGCCGCGCTGCGCCACGACGTGTTGGGTACCGGCGTCCGCGTCACCAGCGTCGACCCGGGCATGGTGGAGACGGAGTTCAGCGTCGTCCGCTTCAGCGGCGACAAGAAGGCCGCCGGCAAGGTCTACGAAGGGTTCCGGCCGCTTCGCGGACAGGACATCGCCGACGCCGTCGTCTGGGCGGCGACACGACCGGCCCACGTCAACATCCAGGAAATCCTCGTCATGCCCACCGACCAGGCGGCCGTGACGACCGTGCACCGGGATTCCTAGTCGCGCCGGCGCCAGAGCGCGACGCTGAGAAGCGACGCGGCGACCAGGACGCTCCACAGGCCGGGCGCGTCCTCGGCGAGCTGTTCGGCGCTTCCGCCGCCCTCGACGACGACCTCTTCGGCTTGTTCGCGCGTGAAGTTGAGCCAGCTGACGAACGGGTCGCGAGGCGCCGCGGTCTCCGGCGCCGACGACAACGGGTTGACGTTCAAGTGGTCGTAGCTGAGCCGTGCGGTGGCGTCGCCGCCCGTGAACTGCTTGGGGACCGGAATGACCAGCTTCTCGCCAGGACCGACCGCCTCGTTGCCGCGCAACAGCGTGTTCACCTGCTTCTCGGCGATGTCGAGCGTGAACGTCCAGTTGCGCGCCGTCTGCATCCCCGTGTTCGTGATCTCGATGGCGAGGCCGCTGGACGACGACTGGTTGAACGCGAGGTTCGCTTCGAGCACGGCACCGAAACGACCGGTCTGCGACAACATCCACAGGACGCCTTGGAACGCCCCGTCGACCTGTTCCTGTTGTTCCTCGCTCGGGTCGACGAACTGGCCGGCCGGCAGGAACTGTTCCTCGCTGACCTCAGGCAGGATGCTCCAGATCTCGGCCACGTCGTACGCCCAGCAGATCGATTCGCCGGTGCCGCTTGCGCCGCGTACACCCATGCCGCTGTGCTCCAACAACTCGGCGTAGACGTACTCGTACAGCTCCTCGTCGTCCGTCTTGGCGCGTTCGCGGCTCACCTCTTTGTCGCACCGCGGGCTCACGTAGTCCCACGTGCCGGTGTGTAGGCTCGCGTAGACGTCGAGGTCCTTCTCCAGCATGAACGCGACGTTCGCCTGCGTCTCCGGTTCGGAGGCGGCACCGTCACCGCAGAAGCTGGCGCGCACACACCATTCGAACGGATAGTTCCGGTTGAGGTCCACGCCGTTCGCGTTGTGCCGCTGGTCGCGTATGTTCCCGTCCGGGTTGACGACCGGGTTGATGTAGATGTTGAAGTCGTCTACCCAACGCGTCACCGTCTCGTTCGACCCGTAATTGGTGACCAGGAAGTTCGCCAACCGTACCGCGACCTCGGTGGCCTGGATCTCGTTGCCGTGGTGCGCCGCGTCCAAGTAGAAGCCAGGACGGGCATCGTCCTCGGCCTGGCGCGCGAAGTTCGCGATCTCGAGTACCCAGATCGGACGCTCCTCCACGCTCTGGCCGATCGGGTAGAACTTGGCGATCTCCGGGTACTGGTCTTGGAGGGTGCTGAACTCGCCCTCGATGCATTCGTACCGGTAGAACACCTTGGCGCCGCCGTCTGCGTACGGACCGCAAAAGTTCGTCTCCGCGTTCTGCGCGACCCCCGTAGGCGTCGTCCCGAGGCCCAACAGCCCAAAGACGGCTACGGCCGCCGCCACCCGTGTGAGATTCATACGACCATCCTCTCCGTGAGGAAGCGCCCTAATTAACCCTTCGCCTGTAGGCGTGGATTACTCCGACGTCGTGATGCCGTCGGGGCGCGCGCCCGCCTTGAAGTAGACGAGTTGGGCGAACACGTCAAAGTATTGCGCCACGTAACCGGACGTCGCCGGCTCCTCTGCAGGAGTCGCCTGGATGAAGATCCGGTTGCCCCGCTGCTTCATCTGAGCGCTCACGTCCGTTTCGGCGATCTCGACCTGCAGGGGGCTCTCGCCCTCGACGACCATGCGGGTCGACCCGTCGGCGAACGGAACGTCCCCGACCAGGCCGACCTCGAACCGCATCCGCTCGGCTGCCGGCCCTTGGGCGTCCCATTCGAACTCGAAGAGGCCCCACACGAAGTCCGCCTCCATGACGAACGTCGTGCGGCTGGGCGGAGTCAATGGCAGGTCCTGGCATTCCACGGTCCCGCCCGCGTCGGCGTGACCGCCGATCCCGCACATGCCGACGGCGCGGCGGAAGTCCGCCAAGTACAGGTCGGGCGGTCGGTCGCGAAGCGTCAGCCGCGCCTCCGGGTCCGCCTCCGGCGTCACGACCAGGCGCGTCCGGTTCGGGAGATGGTCCTCTTGCTGTGCGTGCACGGTCCACGCGCCGGGCGGCACGTCCTCGAAGAAGGCGTCGCCCAGCCGGTCGGTGGTCGCGTTGCGGCCCAGCTCCATGAGGTACACGTCCGCCTTCGGGATCGGGAAATACTCGTCGTCGATCACGAGGACGCGGACGCGGTACGATTCCTCCCCGACGTCTTGCGGTCCGACGATCTCGTCGCCTGGGGAGCCGCCGTCGGTGCACCCGGCGAAGACGGGGGCCAGGAGGATGAGCACCACCGCCAGCGTACGCATCACGAACCAAGCCGGCGGCGCCGATATGAACGTTGTGGACCGCTGTCGAAATCGTCTCAGCCGCGTCGGCGGCCCAGCGCGGCCGCCACGACCATGGCGGCCACCAGGAACCAGAGGCCCGGTGCCGGTGCCTCGTCGACGGCCTGGACCTGGTAGAAGTAGTACTGGCCGGCGCCGTCGGGAAGCCCGTCCGGCGCATACGGCACGGATTCGAGCGGCGCGCTCGTGTCGGTCCCGTTGGCGTGCGTGATCCGGGCGTTGTACCCGACCCACGTCGTACCCTGGAAGAAGTGATGCTGCCACGGGATCGTCGCCGTCCACACGCCGTCCGCGGTCTCCGTCATGGCACTGCTCTTGGCGCTGCACGCGTAACTGGGGTCGACGCGGCAATGCGTCAGGAACACGGATTCCGCATCGACGTCGGCCGCCAGGCGGACCGTCACGAGGACGTCGTCGCCCTGCGCGGGCGTGGCCGGCTCGTGGCCCGCGGACTCGATGTACGGCCCGTCGACGCCGCCGGCGGCCGCCGGCGGCGCGGCCAAGACGAGGAGGGCCACAATGAGCAACACGGTGCCGCGACGCATTCGGATTCACCTACGGCCGTGGCGGCTATAACGCCTTCGCCGCCACGTCGTCGAACGCCGCGTCCATGGAGGCGAAATAGTCATCGTTCGAGACGTGCGCCGCCGGGTGGTACGTGTGCGCGAGCGGCAGCCCGTCGAGACCGGACCCAGTATCCCACACCGACTCGGCGTACCGGCCCAAGAGGAGGATGCCGGAGACGCCGGACGCTTCGACCAGGCGCGGCAGATGGTCGACGACGAGCCGGTCGACGAGTCGGCGGTTGGCCACGCGCAGTTCCGGGATCGGCACGTTGCGAACCGGATCCTCGGCCAGGATGGCCAACGGGCACGTGATGTAAAACAGGACGTGGTCGTACATCGCCTCGGGCGTCGCGAACCGCCGCTCGGCCCACGCGATCAACCGCCGTCCCGACGTCTCGCGGTGGCCCGGCGGAAGCGGTCGCGGCGGCGCATCGAGCCGTGCGTCGAGGTCCGGGACGACGCGGCGCGCCCAATCGAGGTCCGAAAACGGGATGCCGGTCTGGACGGCGCCGTTGCGGCCCGGGTTCATCGCGACGGCGCCCACGCGTGCCCGGTCGTCGTCGTACCAGCGGTGCAAGAACGCTTCGTACGCGGCCAGCGCGTACGAATGCACGTTGAGGGCGTACTGGCCGTCCGGCAGGTCGAGCCGTGGAATCAGGTCGTTGGTCGCGTCGGAAAGACGGCGGACCTCGGTGAGGAATCGTCCCACGTGCACAGCGGCCGCATGGAAGGCGCTTCGCTTGGTCGTTGCGCACCGCCCGGCTCGGCAGGGCTATATCCCGCTCGCCCGATGGGTCGGCGTGGTTGGGCCCGGGGTGGCGTCATGAATCCTTCCGACGACGCCGAACCACTGCACCCGACGATCCGGCGGACGCTGCGCCTTCTGGGCGCCTCGTACGCACTCGCGTGGCTCTGCGTCGCCATGGTCGCCGGACCCGGCTCTGCGGCCTACGTCGCCTTGTCCGGCCGCATCAGCGACGCCGGGTACTTCATCGCAATCTATTTCATCGCCGCGGCCGCCGGGGGCGCCATCGGGGGACGCCTGATGGACCAGTACGGCCGCCGGCCGGTCCTCGTGACGGCTCACCTGACGGCGGCCGCAGGCTTCGCCGCCACCGGCGCCGGCGTGCTGGC
>CAZXJU010000026.1:0-14768 GCA_964641035.1 uncultured Halobacteriales archaeon
ACACGTGAAGGTCGTGGACCTCTTAGACGCCCTCCATCGCCAGCAGGCTCGATTCGACCTCGGCGGGGTCGACGTGCGTCGGGGTGCCTTCCAGGAGGATATGGAGGGTCTGCTTCGTCAACCGGAGGGTGAAGATGAGGATGAGGCCGGTGATGAACAGCGTGAGGATCGGGTCGGCGATGTGCCAGCCGCGCCAGACGACGAGCACGCCCGCCACGAGCGCCGCGGCGGAACCGAGCACGTCGCTCAGGATGTGCAGGTAGGCGGCGCGCATGTTGATGTTCTGGCCTTCGCCTTGGTGAAGGACCCAGGCGAGGCCGGCGTTGAGGATCATGGTGGCGCCGCCGACCACGGCGACGATCGGGCCGCCGACCTCCGGCGGGTCCTGGATGCGTTGGTACGCCTCCCACAGGAAGAACAGGCTGATCGCCCAGAGGCCGATGGCCTGGACGAAGGCGGCGATGACCTCGGCGCGCTGGTAGCCGAACGTCTTCTGTTGGGTGGCCGCCTTGAGGCCCCATGAGATCGCGAAGTACGCCAGCAGGACGGCCAAGAGGTCGGTCGCGTAGTGCGCGGCGTCGGCCAGCAGGACCAGCGAGTTGGCGGCGACGCCGGCCACGACCTCGCCGGTCATGATGAACGCGCCGACGACGGCTACGAAGAGCAGGCGCTTGCGGTTCTGGCCGGGCTTCCGCCCGTCGTCGGGCGCCCCCTCGTATTCGGTGGGGGCCGGGTCGTCGGTCGGGGCCGCGTCCTGCTCGTCGTGTCCCCGGTGGCCGGCGGCTAGACCTTCGGGTTGGCGGCTGCCGGAGAAGGCGCCGGCGATGACGCCCATGAAGGTCCCGTAGACGAAGTCGTCCTCGTCGGCGGTGACGAACACCTTCCGGTTCGAATTGTCGAAGGTGACGTTGTGGACGCCGGGCGTCTGCGCCAGGCGGACGTGGAGCGTGTCGGCGCAGTCCTCGCATCGTACGGTGCGAGGAAGGGGGATTGCCATCGTGCGCCGGCCCATGCGGTCTGGCCTAGCGCCGGCGGCGTATTAAATCTTCTTACGGATTTTAATAACTTGCCTGGTGGGACTTATTTCGCGGTCGCCCCGTGCGTCAATATTGTGAAAAAACGCGCAAGGGCTAATAACGCCGGAATCGTACCTCCGGCCCGTGATCGTCTCCGCATCCCTGCCCGACGACCTGGTCGAGGCCATGGACGAGCTGATCGAGGACCGCGACTACCAGGGCCGCAGCGAGGTGATCCGCTCCGCGCTGCTCGAGTTCCTCAAGAGCCAACGACGCGAGCAGGAGCTGAAGGGCGACGTCAACGCCATCGTCGTGCTTGGGTACCCGGAGAAACTCGAACGGAACCTGTCGGACCTGCGCCACCAGCACAACGACCTGGTCAAGAGCATGCTCCACGCGCATACCAAGGAGGGCCGGTGCGCGACGATTCTCCTCAGCGAAGGGCCCGACGACAAGGTCAAGACCTTCTTCGCCGAACTCCGCGGCCTGCGAGAGCTTGATTTCATGGACATCACGCTCTTGTGAGTGGGCGGCCGGCGTGCGGTTTCCACGCAGCCTTCGTCCTTCGTTTGTTCGAAAGCTGACAAATTTTATATCCGGTCACTTTTTGTCAGCAATCGAACACCGATGCGAACCGGATTCGCGGTCCTGGCAACGCTAGCACTCGTACTCACCGTCCTGCCGATGGCCAGCGCGCACGAGACCTACTTCGTCGGGGAGTACGCCATCACCCTGGGCGAGCAGAACGAACCCCTGTACACGTACGAGTTCACGAACCTCGACTTCTTCGTCCGCGACAACGCCACCGGCGACGCGATCAACGGCGTCGAAGAGACCGTGACGGTGACGACGATTGCCCCCAACGGGGCCGAGATGTCGATGCCGATCGCACCGAAGCGCGGCACCGAAGGCCAGTACGAGTACGAAGAAGAGTACATCCTCACCTTGCCTGGCCAATACTCCGTCCGACTCGAGGGCGACATCGGCGGCACCGACGTCACCGGTGAATATCTCCTGCCGGGCCCGCGCGAATCCATGACCACCATCACCTTCCCGCACGACGACGTCCAGGACCTTCGCGAACTCCAAGAACGCATCGCGGCGCTCGAAGCCCAGGCCGACGGCGACGGCGACGACAACCCGCAAGGCGGGGCGCCCGGCTTCGCGTGGCTCCCGGTCCTGATCGGCGCCGCTCTGGGGCTCGCGCTGCGCGCCCGGCGGAGGTAGGCGAACCCGAGGATGCGCCGCGCGCCCTGCCGTGAACCCGGCGACCGCCCCCCACGCCGTACGACGGGGCCCGCATTCGGCGCGCTCCTCTGCCTCATCCCCTTGCTCCTCGTCGCGCCCGGCGTCGCGGCCCACGCGGACCTGGCATCCGCCGAGCCGCCGCCCAACAGCCGCGTCGACGAAGCGCCGGCCGAACTCCGGCTGCGCTTCACCGAACGCCTGGCCGATGAGTACACCGGCGTCGACGTCCTCGACGACAAGGGAACCGACTACGTGGACCAGACCCGCATCGGCCCCGACGACCGGACGCGCGTCACCGTCACGCTGGAACCCATGCCCGACGGCGTCTACTCCGTCCGATGGCGGACGCTCAGCGCCGAGGACGGCCACACACGGTCCGGCGTCTACTTCCTGGCCGTCAACGCGTCGATCGACTCGGCCGGCGATGGCGGGGACATCGGACTCGACGCACCCGCCGACGACATGCCCCCAATGGAGCCGGTGTTCCGGGCCCTCGGCTTCGCGGGTGCGTCGCTCGCCGCCGGCCTTCCCCTGTTCCTGAGATTGACACGCGGCGCGGGCCTGCCGCTTGCCACCCGGACCCGCCTCGACGCGCTGCTCGTCGCCGGCGCCGGCACCGCCGCCGTCGCCGCGCTCGGCCTGGCCTCCGTGCTCGCCGGGCGCATCGACGCGTCGCTGGCCACCGCGCTGGCCACCGAACCGGGCCGGCTCCTCGCTTGGCGCGCCGGCCTGTTCGCCGCATCCGCCCTCGCCTTCCTGGCCATGGCCGTCCGCCGCTGGCCCCGGGCGCGCGCCTGGCTCATGCCGACCGGGACCTTCCTGGCGCTGGCCGGCGTCCTCGCCACCAGCCTCGGCAGCCACGCGGCGGCCGACCCGGCCGGCCGGACGTGGCCCATCGCCAACGACTGGCTGCACCAAGTCGTCGTGGCGTTCTGGGTCAGCGGCGTGCTCGCGCTCGTCGTCGCCGCCCTCGACAAGGCGACCACGGAGGCCTCCGGGGCGCTCCTCGTCCGCCGGTTCAGCCCGTGGGCGGTCGCGGCGGTCCTCGTCATCGTCGCCACCGGCACGTTGGCGGCTTGGCTGCGCGTCGGCGACCCGACCGGCCTCTGGAGCTCGACGTACGGCCTCGTGTTGCTGGCGAAGGTCGTCCTGCTTCTGCCGCTTGTTGGCCTGGGGGCGTACCACCGGTTTCGCGTGTTGCCCGACCTTGAGGTCCCCGGTCAACGGCACCGCGACTTCAGCCGACTGAAGTACTCGGCCGGCCTGGAGGTGGCGCTCATGGCCATCGTACTGGTCGCGGCTGGTGTGCTCACGAGTCTCGCACCGCCGCAGGCGGACCCGGGCGCCGACGGAGCCGACCGCCCGCTCTACTCGTTCGAGGACGAGGAGATGCGTTTCCGCGTCTACATCAAGCCGGCGCCTCCGACGGTCGGCTTCCAGGAGATCTTCCTCAAGGTGGACCGGACCGACGGGCAGGAACTCAACCGGTCCGCCCACAAGGCGATCCTCTATCTGCACCCACCCTCCGGCCAGGGTGGCGAGGTGACGCCGCGCGAGGCGCACCTGTTCTTCAACGGGTCGTACCACTGGGGCGGCCCGTTGTTGACGGAGCCGGGCAATTGGACGGCCCGGATCGTGTACCAAGGCGGGCAGGGCGACGCCTACGTCTTCGTGGACCACCGGTTCCCGATCGAGGTCCGGGCGCGCGGCTAAAGGGGCGCGACGCCGGTCAGGAAGACCAGCACCTTCAGCTCGTACTCGAGGGGGTCCGTCGAATGGGCTTCGACGTGCGCGGCGTCCGGCACGAGCCAGTATGTGGCCGTGGGCCCGACGGCGTCCGCGATCCGCTCCCCATCGTCCACGGGTCGAGCCACGTTGTCGTCGGCGCCTTGGATGACGAGCACGGGCTTGCCGAGGTCGCGTGCGGCCTCGGCCGGCCGGTTGTCGCCCACGTCCACGCCGAGGCGCCAGGACGCGAACTGGACGCTCAGCGGCCCGAACGGCCACTTGGGGAGCCCAGTGAACTCGTGGATGCTGTTCTTGGCGATGTTGCCGAGCTCGGCGAACGCGCTGTCGACGACGACGGCGTCGACGCGCGGGTCGGCCGCGGCGTTCAGGGCGGTGGCGCCCCCCATCGAGACGCCGAAAAGGACGATTCTGGTATCGGCCCCGGCGGCCCGTGCCTCGACGATGCCGAGCGCCGCCTCCACGTCGAGGACCTCCCGAAGTCCGACGGTCGTCGCGTCGCCGCCGGATTCTCCGTGCGCCCGGAAGTCGAACGCGAAGACGTCCCAGCCGGCGGATTGGAGGAACGGGGCGTACTCCAGCGATTGGTTCCGGTTGTCTCCCCATCCGTGAAGGAAGACGACGACACGCGACGAGATCGGCGTGCCGAGCGCGGGCATCCACCAGCCGGCCAACGCGACTTCGTCCTCGGTGGTGAAGGTGAATTCCTCGTACGCCAAGCCCACGTCCGCCGGCGTGTACGCCGCGGCGTGCCGGGTCGGCCGGATCAGGTCCGTGGACGCCTCCCAGCTGATCCAGGCGACGGCGCCCGACGTGATCACCAGCAAGGCCACGAACACCGCGCCGATCCACAGTAGGCGCCGGTACGCGCGGCGGCCCAGGCGCCCGCGGCGCCTGACGTGCGGTCCGCTCATCCGTTGGTCTTTCGCCGCTCCGCCTCATTAAGCGTGTCGGTCGCGGACCCGGGGATTCCGTCAGGGACGGCGCCCGTGCGCTAGCCCCGCGAGCGCCACGACGCCGAGCAGGGCCCAGCCGACGGCCATGGCGGGCGCGGACTCCTGTCCGGCGGGTGCGCCGCGGTCCTCGGGCGGAAGGCCGCTGATGCCGGGGATGTTCGGGAGGTCTCCGACGCCGCCGTCGACCAGGAACTGTCCCTTCATGCCTTTCTGCTGGTGTTGCGGCACGCCACAATGGAACATGAGGGTCCGCTGGTCGCCGTTGAGGATGAACGTGCCGGTGTCCTCGCCCGGCCCGGTCACCTCGATGGTGAACATGCCCTCGGGGTGGACTCCGTGGACCATGAACTGGTGGCGGATGTCGTCCTCGTTTACGAACGTCACCGTCAACCGCGTGCAGGGCGGGTAGTCGAACGAGCGCTGGTCGAACGTGAACACGGTCCCGGGGAACTCGCGGGCTTGGTCCCGTCCGCCCTTGATCGTGATCGATTCGTCGCCGGCGATCTCGTCGCAGCCGGGCGGCAGGTTGTCCGTGTTCTCATTGATGACCTTGGCCGGCGTGGACGGCGCCAGGAACGCCAGCATCATCAGCAGTACGCCGACGACGACGAGGGCTCGGTTCATGCGTCGTCACCTCCCCGGCGGACCCGGCGGACGCCGAGGACCGCGGCCGCCGCCACAAGGATGACGATGTCCACGGCGCCGGTGAGCGACGGGCTCGTCCCGCCGTCGGCGCCTTGCGCGGTCGCGTCGTCGTCGACCTCGCCGAGGATGTCGTCCTCGCCCAGCAGTGTCCACACCGGGATCTCTCCGCGATAGTATTCCTCGGTGAAGAAGAGGTGCAGGTCGTGGCCGAACGTCTCCGGAAGGCGCGTCGTCTCGTTCCAGAAGCCCTCGTACGCGATGGCGCTGATGTCGCCGCCGGGCCCGATGTTGTCTGTGGTCACCGCCTGTTCCCGGTGGTCGTGCATCAACCAGACGCCCGGCCCGTAGCTGTGCAGCCCGTCGTCGGTCGTGTTCAGTCTCAGGTCGGTCCGCTGCGCGGCCGTCAACGTATGCACGTCGCGGGCGACCTGGCCGCCGTCGGGCGCCGGCACGCCGTCGAACGCTTCGGCCGTCGGCTTGTGGCCGTGCGTGTGCAGGCTCAGCACCTCGGTCCCGCCGTTGAGTACGCGCAGCTTGATCGTCTCGTTGGGGGCGACCGCGACCACGGACTCACGCATCGTGTACGGGAAGCTCCGGCCGTTGAGCAGGAAGTACTCGGGGTCCCGGTCGCTCGACTTGTACTCACGGTTCATCGCTTCGGCGATGACACGCGGGTCGTTGGACGACTGGACGATTTGCCCCAACTCCTTGTCGAAGTCCTGGTAGTGCAGGTCGTACTCACGGTCGTACGTCTCCAGGGTCGCCTTCGCCGGGTGGCGCACCTCGCCGGCGCCGACGTTGAGCGTCTGAATCCAGTTGTCGGGCCGGTCCTCCTCCACGATGATGAGGCCGTTGAGCCCCATCAGGACGTGCGTCTGCGGTTGCACGTGGCAGTGGTAGAACATGCTGCCGGGCTGGCGGGCGGTGAACTCGTAGGTCCGTTTCATCCCGGGCTTGACGGGGTTCTCGCTGACGTGCGGCACGCCGTCGTTGCCTTCGCCGGTTGCATCCAGGAACGGGTGGTCCACGCCGTGCAGGTGGATGGTGTGCGGGAAGTAATGCGTGTTCTCAAGGGTGATGCGGACCTCGTCGCCGACTTCCACGCGAATCGGCGGGCTCGGCATCCGCATCAGGGCGTGGGCCGGGCCGGTCTCCATGCCGGTCGTCTTGGGGCTGAACACCCAGAAGCCCGGCTGGATGCCCGGGGCGATCTTGAAGCCCTCGGCTGCGAGGAACTCCTCGTCGGCCAGGTGCCACCCGTTGAGTTCGCTGACCTCCAAAGTGATGTTGATGACGTCGGGGTCGCCGTCGCCGTCCTTGTCTTCGCCCTTGACGACGGCGTCCTCATGCAGACCGACCCGGTCCAGGAGCTCTGCAGGCATGTTGTTGGTGCCTTTCACGAACGCGGCGACGACCTCGGGATTGTCGGGCGCGCATTGCATGGATGAGCGGATTTCGACGCCTTCGACGGTCTGGTTCTCCCGCCAGGCCGCGTCGACGCCGGGGCACGGCACCTCGCCGCGCGGCACCTGGACGTCTTTCGACGCCGGTGGCGGGACCCATTCGCCGCCGCTTCCAGGGTCGCCGCCCAGGTGTGCGCTCGCCGTGGGCAGCATGAACAACAGTGCAGCGAGCGTCGCGAGGACGTTTCGGAGGTGCGTCACGGGACCCATCCTCGCCACCGGGTCCGAATCTTGATAACATTTGCCGTCGGACCGGGGCTGTGTCGCTCCTCGCCACCGTGCGACCGTGCCGTCGGCTGGCGCCCGGAACTGCGGCACGACTTTCGCATCCGGTAAAACCTTATGTACCACCGACCCCCGTTGTTTGTCAAGCATCGAACCGGAGATTCAGGATCATGGAATGGCAGCGACCCAAGCAGACGACGTTTGCGCTCCTGGCCGGCCTGTTGATGGCGGCGATGGCACTCTCCGGTTGCATGACCGAGGGCGGCGGAATGTCGTTCGATTCGTACGAAGAGGCCAAGAGCGCGCCCGGCCCGACGTACGTACCCAACAACCAGAGCGAAGGCGACCGGATCATGTTGAAGGTGCTGGTACCGGAGGATCCTCAAAACGTCGGGGAAGGCGAGCAGCCGTTCCTGATCCTCCTGTACGACCAAGAGGCGGACGCGCCCGTTACGGACGCCGAAGTGGAACACGAGTCCCGCCATCCGTCAATGGGCCACGCAGGCGGAGAGGAGCAGGACCTCACCCACGACCAGTACGGCGTGTACGAAGGGACCATGAACCCCATCATGCCCGGCGATTGGGTCGTGAACGTGGACGTATATCCTCAGGACGGCGAGGCGCACCGGTTCCAGGTCGAGTACCGGGTCGCCTGATCCCGACGTCCTATGCTGCCGAGGTTGGACGGTTCCCCGGTAGAGGCTGACCGCGGGCCGGACGGGTACCGCGGCGGTTAAAACCGGCCGGCCCCATGCACTAACGGGGGACAGCCATGGTCAACATCACCAACATTAGTACGGGCTTTTCGATCATCAGCGGCCTCGTCAGCCTAGGACTCCTCGCCCTGGCCATTCGAGGCTATCAGAGCACCCGCGACAGCGCGATGGGCTTCCTAGCCGGGGCGTTCGCCTTGTTCAGCGCGAAATCGTTTCTCGTCGCCTACTCGATGTACACGGCACTGATCCCGCACCACACCCTCGAATTCATCGATGCGGTCGGCGACCTGGGCACCATTCTGTTGATTGCCGTGCCCATTTTCTTTGTGCGGGAACGGTAGATGGCCAAGGACGCGCTCGGGATCCGCAAGCGGCTTGTGCACATGGTCGAGGAGTTCCCCGGCCTTCACCTGCGCGAGATCGCCCGCCAGGCCGAGATGAGCGAAGCCTTGGCGCTCTACCACTTGGACCAGCTGGAGGAGAACGGCGTCGTCGAAAGCCGGACGGAGGAACAGTTCCGCCGGTTCTTCCCCGCGGATACGCCGTCGATCGAGGAGGAGGACCGCGACCTCATGGCGCTGTTGCGCCAACGCGTCCCGTTGCAGATCGCGCTCTACCTGCTCGATGTCGGATCGGCGACCCATGGCCAGGTCACCGACCAGTTGCAGTTGGCGAAGTCCACCGTCTCATACCACCTGGAGAAGCTTGGGAAGGCCGACTTCGTGACCCAGGAGCAGGGGCGGTTCCGCCTGCGCGAACCGCGACGGGTCGAACGCCTCCTGCTCCGGTGGGAGCCGCCCCGGTCGCTGACCGACCGGTTCACCACGTTGTGGACCCGGTTCTACCGCGGCCGCCGGTGACCGCCAGTACGGCGGTTGGACCCGCCTACGCGTCCGGAATCCCCGAGTAGCCCGTCGGGGCCGCGTCACCGTAGAACGTGCTGAGGTACACGTGGAATTCCTGTTCTTGGCTGCATCCGGCGTCCGCGGATGACGTGTCGGTGGTGCCGGCGGATTTGGCGAAAACGCGAGTCACCCACTCGCCCTCCAAGTCGTCCTGGTCCAATCCGCGTGTCTCGAGGAGCGATTTTTCGATGCGCAGCGTGATCGGGCTTTCACTTTCGTTCGCACCGAACCGCTTGGGGTCGTCCGAAGCGACGGCGCCCGTGTTGGAATCGCGCTCGATTCCCGGCGCCAGGACGTCGAACTGGAACTGGCTTTGGCACGCGGCACTCGTCGGCGTCCAGACGACGCTCACGACGATCGTCTCCAAATCCAGTTGCTCGTCGTCAGAGATTTCCCAGTCATGCTGGGAGATGTAGTCCGGATCGTTGAACGAGATTGCGTTGCACGTGACGCCGCCCGCGGCGCAGTCGGCCGCGCTCCATCCGATGGAAAGGAGGACCCTGCCTACCTGGTCCAGGGGGACCGAGTACGGGTCTCCGGAGGCGAGCCGTTCGAGCGTGGCCGCCATCTGCGTGACCTCGCCGGCGCGGACATCGATCTTGGCCGCGAAGGCCCGGAAGCCGATCTTGGCTACGTCGACGGTGTACGTTCCGGGGTCTAGGTTGTTGATCACGAACGATCCGTCGTCGCGCGTGGACGCCGGGTCCTGGTCTTGCTGCTCGCGCAGCTGTACCTGGGCATTGGCGACCGGTAGGCTTTCGCCGTCGGTCACCGTGCCTTGGATGGCGCCGGTGTCCTCGCTAACGTTCGGCTGGACGGGGTCGTCGCCGCCTGTCGAGGGGGCGTCGCCGCCCGTGCACCCGGCCAAGGCCACCGTTACCATCGCCAACGTGATCAACACAGCATTCAGTCGCATCTGACTCGCCAAACCCCCCTTTCCCACGATGGTCCCTATATACGTTGTGGGCGAAGGCGATAATGGAGGAGCCGCCGCCAGGGTAGGCCGATCTGGCCCGATGGGAACCGTTAATAGCTCAGCCGCCGAGATTAGGTACAGATTCAAATGAAACTTCGAACCCGCGTTCCTGCCGTCGTCCGGACCGTCCGTCCAAGACACATTGATTGGAAGGAGGCCACGAAGGCCCTGGGCCGCCAGGTGAAGTACTACCGCGGCATCTACCGCGACAAGCGGACGCCCCTTCGCGCCAAGATCCTGCTGGGCATGGCGCTGGCGTACTTTTTCAGCCCGTTCGACCTGATCCCCGACTTCATCCCCGTGGCTGGCCAGATCGACGACGCCGTCGTCGTCCCGTTCCTGTTCGGGCTTGCGAACCGGGCCGTCCCGGACGAGGTCAAGGAGCACTACCGGGTCAAGTTCCTCGACGACGAGGCGTGAGACGAACCCGCCGTTTCCCGGCACGACGCACCCGTTTGATGCGCACCATGCATACGTAGAGCGGATAATTACTTATTCGGCCGACAACTCGCTCCGCTCATGCGGCCCACGACGGTCCCGACGACGCGCCCCGGCCCAGCGTGGCCGACGCGCGCCGCGGTCGTCGCCATGATGGGCTGAGCGGACCTCCCACGTTGTGGGGGTCCGCGGACGAGGTGGAACAGTGTACGAACCGAACCCATGGCTGCCGTGTCGGCCCAACAAGGAGACGTGCTGAGATGGTCGTCGTCGATGACGTGCTGGAACTCGTCGGAGCCACGCCCCTGGTCCGATTGAACCGGACCGTAGACCCCGACGCCGCCACCGTCTACGCCAAGCTCGAAGCGCAGAACCCCGGCCGCAGCGTCAAGGACCGCTGCGCCCTCGGCGTCCTCGACCACGCCGAATCCACCGGCCGCCTCGCGCCCGGCGGCACCCTCATCGAAGCGACCAGCGGAAACACCGGCATCGCCCTGGCCCTGGCGGCCGCCGTACGCGGCTACCGGCTCATCGTCACGATTCCCGACAAGATGAGCCGCGAGAAGATCCTGACCTTGAAGGCGCTGGGCGCCGAGGTCCACCTCTGCCCCACGCTGCCTCACGACGACCCCGACTCGTACATCGGCGTCGCCCAGCGGCTGGAGCGGGAGATCGACGACGCCGTCTTCCTCGACCAGTGCAACAACCCCGGAAACGTCGCCGCCCACCACGCGACCGGCCACGAGATCCTCGACGACGTGCCCGACGTGGACGCCGTCGTCGCGGGCGCCGGCACCGGCGGCACGATCAGCGGCATCGCCGAGGCCGTCAAGACGCGCCGGCCCGAGGTCGAGATCGTCGGCGTCGACCCCAAAGGAAGCGTCTTCCACGGCGGCGAGCCCGACGACTACCTCGTCGAAGGCATCGGCTACGACTTCTTCCCGGCCACCCTCAAGAGGGAGCTCGTCGACTCGTGGGAGGTCGTCGACGACGCCGAATCCTTCGAGGCCGCCCGCGACCTGGCCCGGCGTGAAGGCCTCTTCGTCGGCGGCTCCTCCGGCTCGGCGCTCGTCGCGGCCCGCCGCGTCGCCCAGCGCCTGGGACCCGGCAAGAAGGTGGTGGTCATCTTCCCCGACGGCGGCGAACGCTACCTGACTAAATTCTATGACGACGAATGGTACCAGGAACACGTCGGGCGCAACCGACACGAAGAACCGCTGCCCGCCTGACCCGGAGGACGCCACCATGCCAAAAAAGGACGCCGACAAACGATCCATCGAGACCCGCGCCGTGCGCGCCGGGTACGAACCCGAAGCCGCCTACGGCGCCGCCATCCCGCCGATCTACCAGACGACCACGTACGCCCAGACGGCGCCCAACGAATCCAAAGGCCACACGTACAGCCGCTCCTCGAACCCCACCGTCCGCGTGCTCGAGGAACGCCTGGCCGCGCTCGAGGGCACGCCGCTGCACGCGCTGGCCACCTCCACCGGCATGTCCAGCATCCTCCTGTTGGGGGCGACCATCCTCAAGGCCGGCGACGAGATCGTCATCGGCGACTGCGTCTACGGCGGCACCGTCCGCCTGTTCCGCAACACGTTCGAGAAGTTCGGCGTCAAGGTCCGCTTCGAGGACACCGCCGACGTCGAGAGCCTGAAGGACGCCGTCACCAAGAAGACGAAGATCCTCCTCATCGAGACGCCGGCCAACCCGACGTTGAAGATTACCGACATCGCCGCCTGCGCCGACCTCGTCCACGCCCGCGGCGGCCTGCTCGCCGTCGACAACACGTTCCTCACGCCCGTCCTCCAACGCCCGTTCGAGCTCGGCGCCGACGTCGTCATCCATTCGACCACGAAGTACATCGACGGACACAACGCCACCGTCGGCGGCGCGCTGCTGACCAATGACGAGGAACTGCACGAGCGGTTCAAGTTCGACCAGAACAGCATGGGGCTGATCCTGGGACCCTTCGACGCCTGGCTCACGCTGCAGGCCGTCAAGACGCTGCCGCTGCGCATCCGGAAGCAGTCCGAGGCGGCCGCCACCATCGCCCAACGGCTGGAGGACCACCCCGCCGTCGAACGCGTCCACTACCCCGGCCTCAAGAGCTTCGCCGGCCACAAGGCCGCAAAGATCCAGCAGGACGGATGGGGCGCCATGCTCAGCTTCGAACCCGCCGGCGGTTACGACGTGGCCCACGGCCTCGCACGCAACGTCCGCCTCTGGACGCTGGCCGAGAACCTGGGCGCCGTCGAGAGCATCCTCACCCACCCCGCCAGCATGACGCACGCCGACGTGCCCGCCGACCACCGCGAAAAGGTCGGCATCACCGACGGCCTGCTGCGGCTCTCCGTCGGCCTCGAAGGCGCCGACGAACTCTGGGCGGACCTGGAACAGGCGCTCGAAACGGCGACGAAGGAGGCCGGCGCCGTTGCCCGATAACTTCCGCATCGCCCTCTTGGGCCTCGGCAACGTCGGACGGCCGCTGCTCGCGCACCTGGCCGACCACCCCGACCCGCAGCTCGAGATCGCCGTCGCCGCCGACCGCACCGGCCTCGTGTGGTTCGAAAACGGCGTCTCCCCCTCCGACCTCCTGGCCGCCAAACGCGCCGGCGGCGTCGAGGTGCTCGCCGAACGCGGCCACCACTACGTCGGCGACCTGGCGAAGAACCTCGGCCGCTTCGAAGTCGACGCCGTCGTCGACCTCCTGCCCGCCGACTACCACGACGGCGGCGTCAGCCGACGCATCCTCACCGACTCGCTCGGACGCGGCGTGCCATGCATCACGGCCGACAAGGCACCGCTCGCGCTCGACTCGGCCGGCATATTCGCCGCCGCGCGACGCGGCCTCACGAACCTCGAATACACCGCCACCGTCGGCGGCGGCCTCCCCGTCGTGCCGGTGCTCCGTGACGGCCTGGCCGTCGGCGTCCAACGGATCCACGGCATCCTCAACGGCACCACAAACTACCTGCTGAGCCGGATCGAGCAAGGCGCTGACCTCGACGAAGAACTCGAAGGCGCCAAACGCCTCGGGATCGCCGAAGAGGACCCTCGGAACGACCTCGAAGGCGTCGACGCGGCGGCCAAAGGCGTCATCCTGCACAACACCGCCTTCCCCGACGAGGACCCGTTGACCATCCGCCAAGCGGAACGCGAGACGCTCGACGCGAGTGCAGCCGACGCGGCCCGCGAACTCCACGACCAGGGCCGCCGGCTCCGCAGCGTCACCACCGTCGAACCCGGCCACGTGCGCGTCGCGTTCGAGGATCTCCCGGCCGACCATCCACTCGTCGCCGAGGGTGCCACCGCCATCGTATTCATCCAAACCGAACCCGCAAGCACCCTCCGCCTGGTCGGCCCAGGCGCCGGCGGCCGCACCACCGCGTACGCGACGCTGCGCGACGTCGGCCGCGTACGCCGCCACCCGATCCGCGGCCTGCAGCCTGCGGTCGCCCCCGAGGCGTCCGAGCCGGTGTCCGTGCCATGATCGACCCACGAAAACGTCTAAGACCCGCACCCCGTCGACGACCCCGATACGAGAATCCCGAACGGAGAACCGAAGCATGACGCAACCGACGCTCAGCGGGAACTACCCCCGCGACGAGAAGCTGATCCGAGCCACCTGGAACTACGACAAGGAGCTCGCCGACGAATCCGAACTCCGCGGCGCCCAACGAAACGCCGCCAAGGCCGTCGTCGCCCGACAGACCGACGCCGGCTGCACCGACGTCGTCGACGGGCTCTTCGCATGGCAGGACCTGTTGCGGCCGGTCGCCGAGGCAACCGATGGGATCGACGTGGGCGGCCTCGTCCGGTTCCACGAGACCAACACCTTCCTCCGACGGCCCCTGCTCGCCCAGAAGTTTACAGCCGACGATTTCGACGCCGAAGCGTTCGTCGCGTCGACGTTCACCGACTTGTGGAAAGGCGTCGACCGGGCCAAGGGCATCCTGCCTTCGCCGTACTTCTTCCTGCGGACCGCCGAGGATTCCGCCTTCGGTGACGAGCGGACCGCCGGCGAGGCCGTCGCCCGCGTCCTGAACCAGGCCGCGTCCGCCTTCGCCGACGCCGGCGCCGCCGTCGTCCAGTTCAACGACCCGACACTGCTCCACGAGGAAGAACCCGACGTGGACCTGGCGCGCCGGCTGCTCGGCATCGCGACCAAGGACCTCGACGTCGAGACCACGTACTACCCGTACGCCGGCGACGCTGCCCCGCATTGGGACCGGCTCGTCCAGTTCCCGTGCCACCGGATCGGCGTCGACTTCCTCGCCACCGACCTCGAGCGCCTCGACGACCTGCCCGCCTCGAAGAACCTCCTGGCCGGCATCGTCGACAGCCGATCCAGCGTCGTCGAACCCGAAGAGGCCCTCCGCGCCTTCCTCGCGCGGCTGGGTGAGAAGTTCGACGGGCGGCGCCTGCAGGCGA
>CAZXJU010000027.1:0-4577 GCA_964641035.1 uncultured Halobacteriales archaeon
TCGGACGAGTGGGCGATAAGATCGTCATCGGGCCGGTGTAACGGCCGCGGGGCGACGGCGATCGGCAACGGACGAATGCGGTGGGAATGTCATGGTCTCGACGAAGATTCGGATCCGACGCGACACACGCAGGCGGCTGGCCCGGCTCAAGACGGCCTCGGGCGACACGTACGATTCGCTCGTGAACAAGCTGCTGTTACTGATCCCGGAGGGTGACGACGAGGGCCTGTATGCGGATGCGTTTCGAAACAGCCTCCGGGAGGTAGGGCTTGGAATCCGGAACGACGAACCGCTTTCGCGCTTGGACAGGAAGCGACGTTTGAACCCGTGATCTGAGGACGCGCGCGCCCGGCCCCAGGAGAACCCGCGCTGCCCAACCAGAATTCCAACCATGGGACCGCCTGGCCTTGTACGGGAGACCGGGATTCACCGTCGAAGAGGACGTAGAACCCTGGTGGATGCGTGGCTGGCTGGATTGACGGGTGGCTTCGTGGGCAGGGTCGTGATGACCGCGCTCACAAGCCGAAGACGCGCGCCCCGTTCCCCCAGTAGAATCCTTCGAGGGTCTCGTCCTTGAAGCCGAGCTCCCCAAGTTGTCTGATGCACGTCTTCGGATCCAGGAACGGGTAGTCCGTGCCGAAGAGCACCTTCTCGCGCGCCGGGCCCTTGAGCCACGGCAACAGGTCCGGCGGCAGGTACTTCGGCAGCCACCCGCTGAGATCCATGTAGACGTTCGACTTCTGCAGGCACATCGCCACCAGCTCCTGATGCCACGGCCACCCCGTGTGCGCCGCGATGATCTTCAAATCCGGATGCTTGGCCGCCACCGAGTCCAGGTGGATCGGCCGCGACCGGTCCAGGTGGATGCCGGCGCCGCCCGGAGCGCCCGCCCCGAGGCCCGACGTGCCCGTGTGCACCACCGTCGGTAGGCCCAACTCCTCGATCTTGGCCCACAACGCCTCATACGTCGCATCCGACGGCCGGAAGTCCTGGACCTGCGGATGCAGCTTCACGCCCCGCGCCTCGAACTTCGACGCGTCGGCCTCCAGCTCCTTGATGGCCTTCTCGCCCTTGCGCGGGTCCACGCTGATGACCGGCAGGAACGTCCCGCCGGTCTCCTTCGCGATCGTCGCCACGCGCTCGTTGGCCAGCCGCGGCCGACCCGTGGCCGTCTCCGCGTCCCACGCCAACAACAACGCCTTGTCGATGCCGGCGGCGTCGAAATCCTCGACCATCCCGTCGACACCGCGCATCGGGTCCTTCGTCCGGAAATACTTGAGCCCCCACTCGACCAGCTCGCCGCCGCAGTCGACCAGGAACTCCTCCGTCGGTAGGTGCACGTGCGTGTCCAGGATCTTCGGCATGTCGGTCCGCGCCAACCGAGGCCGCCTTTATCAACCATCCCCCGGTTGCGAACCCACGTGCCCGAAAAGCGCATCCCGCGTCTCTTCGTCCGCCGCGGCCACCTCGTCTGGCCCACGGGCCCCAAATCATGGGATGTCCTCGTACGCGACCGCGGCACCATCGTGACGACCGCCCGGAAGCTCTACAAGGAGCACGACGACCAGCTCTACGTCGTCGACACCGACGGCCTACGCCACGGCGAAGCGAACCTCGAACTCTACCAACGCCTGGAACGCGCCGGCGTCCACCCGTGGCTCGAAGCCGGGTTCCGCCGCATCGAGGACGTGATGGACGGGTTCTTCGCGGGCGCTGCGCAGGTCACCATCCACCTCAAGGACATGCATCCCGACGAGTTCAAGGACGTCACCGACTCCACGCAGGAGCCCGTACACCTGGCCGTCGGCGCCGGCCACGACGAACCGGTCAAAGGCTGGCCCGTCTCGGCCATCGTCGACTTCGTCGAACGCGCCAACGCCGACGGCCTCATGCTCGTCGCGGACCACGAGGTCGACGCGCACCGCCTGGGCAACACCGCCCTCCAGTTCCGCAAGGCCGGCATCTCGGTCACCGTCGCCCCGTGGCCCGGAACGAACCCGAACCTTCCACCCGACCGGTACGACCACGTCCTCTACGACCCCAAGGTGGGCGACTCCGCGTGACGGACGAACTGGCGCGCCTGGTCCGGTACGTCTACGACGCGACCGGACGCCGCCGCCTGGGGACCGAGGACTTCGTCCGAATCCTCAGCTTTGAACGAAGCTGGCTGTCGCCGCGCACGGTACGCGCAGCGGTCACCGCGGCCGCTGGCCGCCGCCTCATCGAACCCGCCGGCGAGGACGAGTTCGAACTCGGGTTCGACGCCGAAGGCCTCCGGCTCGGGTTCGCGTACGCCCCCGACGAGAAGGCGCTTGAAGCCGCGTTGGCCGAGTCGCCGACCCCGGAGGCGCACGCCGCGGTGCCGCTCTTCCGACGCCTCGTGCGACGGATCGCCAGCCGCACGCACCAGGCCGACGCGGAGGTCGTCGCCGCCGTCAACCGGCAGCAGTCCACGTTCGGCGGCCTGTTGACGGCCGAAGCCACCGCACTCTACTACGGACGCCTGCAGGGCGTCGACGTCGCCGACTTCTACCCCGAGGTCCTTGCCCGCCTCGTCAGCCCCAAAGGTACGTGAGGATCGGGACCAGGAGGACGCCGGTCAGCGGGACGCGGCGCAGGCCCAGGCGGACCGGCACGACGCCCAGCGCCGTGCCGACGGCGAAGACGAGCAGGCCGCCGACGCCGGTGAAGAGGACCACCACGACCACCATCCAACCCAGCACGACGGCCAGGAGGCCGCGGTACGGGATGCGTTGCAAGCGCCGGACGAGGAACCGGCCGATCCCGATTGTCAACAGGAGGCTGGTGACGCCGGCGGCCAACGCGACCAGGAGAAGAAGCACCATCTCGTGCGGCGGCGGACCCGTCCACGATTCGACGGCGAGCACGGCCTCGATGGCGATGACGGCGCCGCTTCGCGTACGCAAGAACAGGTAGAGCATCGCCAGGTTGAACAGCGCGTTGGCGGTGTTGACGCTCGACAGACTCACAATCGTCTCCGCGTCGGAGCCACGGCGCACGGCGGCGACGAGACCGGTGGCGCTGGCGCTCGTCAAGCCAGGAAGAACGCTCATCGTGGCGCCTGCGACGACGCCGACGCCGAGGCCCACGACGGCGCCGTGGCGGGAGAGGTCCGCGTCGTGCAGCCGCAGGAACTGGTGCGGCACGCGGGCCGTCGCGATGGCGCTGGTCAGGATCGTGGCGGCGCCGAACAGGCCGCTCAACGCCGGCAGCAGCGGGCTGGGCGGCACCGGGACGTACGCCACGAGCGGGACCTCCATGCTCACGAGGCCGAAGAGCCCGGCGGTCAGGAAGAGGACGGCGGCCGCGACGCGGCCTGCCAGCCGGCGTCGCCCCGGCGTCCACCGGTCGGGGCCGACGCGGTTCGGTTCGCCCCATACGAGGGCGACCGCCAACGCCAGCACGATCAGCGGGAGGACCGTGCTGATGCGGCCGAACAGGTCGACGGGCGGGCCGAGCAGCCATTTGAACGGCACGACCAGCACGAGCCCGACGACGAGCGCCCAGAAACTGGCGAGGGCGCTGAGGCGGACGGCGCGGTATCCGTTTCCGCGCAAAAGCATCCGGTGGGCCGGCAACACGTTGAGGGCGGCCGCCTCGTCCGGTGCGCCCAAGTACGCGGCCGGAACGATGTTGACGAACGTGTGGCTGATGGAGACTGCGAGGATCAGGGCGGCCGCGTAGAACGCGGGCGACGCCGCCCCGAACCCCCACTGCGGAAGCAGCGCGGCCAGCGCCGGGACGGAGGCGACGAGGACGACGGCCAGGGTGTTGACGTGCATCGACGGCAACAGCCCCGTGACGGCACCGGCGACGGCGCCGCCGACGGCCAAGAGGAGCAGACCGGTCAGCAGGTCCATGCGTCACGGCTCCACCAAGGGCTCGAAGGCTTGGACGCGCAACCGGAAGCGGTTCTGGTCCTCGTCGTAGACGACGATGCCGTCGACGCGCAGCGGCGTGGCGTCCGGCTCGCCGTCGAGCCCGGAGACCCGCATGCGGGCGGGGGCGGCCGGGTCCTTGAGCCAGGTGCCGGCGTCGCGTTCGAGGACGCCGACGGTGCGGACATGGGTGCCGACGTAATCCCATGGGGCCACGGCGAGGTTCGTGACGGGGACCCGGCCTTCGGTCCAAGGGGCCAGCACGACGACGTCGTCGGGTTCGTCGACGACGAGTTCCCACTGCCCATGGTACTTGGCGACGCGTCCGGTGGCTTCCACGAGGTCGCCGGCCAGCACGGGGACGCTTCCGCGGACGAAGGCGGGGAGACTTCGTCCCTGGTCGGTGAGCGTCAAGCGGGTCGACCCGCCGGTCAAGGGTTCGACGGCGAGCGCGCGGGCCTCGACGACGACGGTGCGGTCCGCGTACCGGGGCGCGTCGGAGAGGGCCACGCGTCGGGGCGCGGTGGCTTCGGCGACGCCGGCGAGGACCGCCAGGCCGACGAGTGCCGCGGCGACCGCCACGAGCAGGACCTGGTCCACGCGCGGGATTGGGCGGCCGGACGACTACCCCTTTTTGGTAACCGCGTTTGCGGCTACACCGTCACGGTGTCGTTGAGG
>CAZXJU010000027.1:4677-7285 GCA_964641035.1 uncultured Halobacteriales archaeon
ACTACCCCTTTTTGGTAACCGCGTTTGCGGCTACACCGTCACGGTGTCGTTGAGGAAGTATCGGCGCCACTTGCCATCGGGTTCAACGTTGAGTTGCCCCTGGTCCGCCAGCTTGTTCGTATGGTAGGAGACGGAATGGCGGGGCATGCCGCAGAGTTTGGCGAGCTCCTTCTGGGTGAGGCCCGGGTTGGCGGCGATCGTCTCGAGGACCTGTTCTTGGGTGCGCGACACGTAGGGTTTCGGGTCGACGCGGGGTCCACGCATGTAGAACCGGACGCGGAACCCGTCGCGGATCGCCTTGACGAACTCCTGGGTCTCCAGGACGCGCAGGTGGTGGCGCAGCACGCCGTTGGCGAGTTCGGTGCGGTCCTTGATGTCGGTGAAGCAGACGCCGGGGTTCTGTTGGATGAAGGAATAGATCTCGCTGCGTCGGTCGTGCTCGAGGACGTCGTCCTTCTCCAGTCGGGAGAAGCCGGGGAGCCAGAAGAGCCACCGGAGCAGCATCCAGCGGCCGTACTCCGTGGTCCAGGCGACGCCGGCGACGAGGAAGCCGGAGGTGAACAGGGCGAGCGTACCCCACGCGAGCGTCTCGGCGGTGCCTTGGAAGACGGATCCGTCGGTCACGTCCACCTGGATCGGGCCGCGCGCGGCGATCGCGCCCATGTCGTCGTCGGAGTGGGCGACGAGGGCGCCGTCCTCCCAATACGCGTCGAGGGACGACGGCCGCAGGCTGCCGCGGTCCAGCGCGTGGCCGGAGGCCGCACGGATCTCGAATAGGAACTCCGGGTCCGAGGACGACGGGTCCGAGGATTGGTCGTCTTCCGCGCCGTCCCGTTGCACCACGGCCAAGGGATCCAGGGAGGATCCCGTAGCGGAGTACTCTCCGTAATAGGATCCGTAGTCGCTGCCGTAGTACGCGGACCAGTCGCCGCCGGTCAGCGCGCATCCGATGGCGGATCCGAAGTCGCCGAAGGATTGCAGGTTGATCGTCGCCTCGGCCGTGCCGGCGTTGTCCGGGTAGGCAAAGCCGATGCGGACGATCTCGTAGACGAGGTGGCCGCTGTCGACGGCGCCCACGGCGTTCTGGACGTCCTGCTCGATGCGGTCCAGACGCACCGGCGTCTTACCGTCCAGGTGCAGCAGGCCGAACTCGTCGAAACACTCCGGCTGGTCTTCGGAGAACGTGACCCGGTCGGCGCGGTACCGGGCGACCTCGTCGCTGGTCACGACGCCGTCGCCGTTGCCGTAGTCGTCGTCGATCTCCTCGCGCACGTCTTCGGAGTCCTGGCCGACCATGCCGTCCGTGACGACCACCAACAGATAGTCGGGGCTGATCTCCAGCTCGATGGCCTCGTACACCTCGTCGTCCTGGGCGTACGACGCCGGGGCCGCCGCCAACAGCAGCACGATCAGGGACGCGAACATCCACCCACGCATGGCAACTGTTCCCAGCCGAGCCGACGGTATATAAGCCGTATGGTAGAGGATTCTTCACGACCGATCGGGGCAGCGGTTGCACGGGACATGTTCGGGGTCGGTGGTGTCCACGAAGCCGACGGGCCCGTCGGTCGGCGACGTCCGCGGGAGCTTGTTTGCACCCGGGCCGGGCGGGGAATACCGCAACGCCTCGACCGGCCGACCCCCCACGACGTGCTCCCGGAAGATGCGGTCGACGTCCTTGAGCCGTACGTGGCAGTACCAGACGCCGTCCGGGTAGACGGCGATCATGGGCCCATGGCCGCACTGGCTGAAGCAACCGGCCTTGTTGATGCGCACGCGGTCCGCCAGGCCTTCGGCCTTCACCAGCGCCTTGAGGCGTGCCCGGATCGCGGCCGCCGGCCCGTCGTGGATGCACGCCGCATCATTCAGGCAGTGGAAGAAATGGAGTTCGTACGGTCGGTCGCGGCTCATCGTCCGTCGACCGTAACCAGGTCGCGGCCCGCGGTCGTCAGCTTGCGGAACCCGCCCTTGGTGATCAGCACATCGTCTTCGATGCGGACGCCGCCGTACCCATTCAGATAGACGCCGGGTTCCACCGTCAACACCATGCCGGGCCGCAGCTCCATCTTGCTTCCGGGCGACAGGCTTCCTCCGTCGTGGACGGCCAGGCCGAGGCCGTGGCCGAGCCCGTGGATGAACGTGTCCTTGAACTCCGTGTCGTCGATGACGTCCTGCGCCGCCTGGTGCACGTCGGCGCCGGTGACGCCTGGTTCGATCGCATCGAACGCGGCCTCCTGCGCCCGCTGCACCGTCTCGTACATGCGCTTGTCCTTCGCCTTCGGAGACCCGTAGAAGAACGTCCGGCTGATGTCGGAGCAGTACCGGCGGACCTTCGTCCCGAAATCGAACAATGCGAACTGTCCCTTCTTGAGCCGGCCCGTGAGCGCCGTGTAGTGCGGCTCGGCCGCGTTGGGCCCGAAGGCTGCGATCGTCGAGAAACTCGGGCCGGAGCCGCCCAGGCGCTGGCCGGCGTAGTCGATCTCGGCGGCGACTTGGGCCTCCGTGACGCGGCTCCGGAGCTTCTCGGGGATCCCGTCGGCGACGCGGCTGCTGACCTTGCACGCGGCCTCGATCGCCTCCACCTCGTCGTCGTCCTTGATGATGCGCG
>CAZXJU010000027.1:7385-14626 GCA_964641035.1 uncultured Halobacteriales archaeon
GTCTCGCCGTCCGGAAGCAGGACGGCGGTCGACCCTTCGAAGATGCCGCTCGGGATCGCCGTCACGTAGAAGAACGACAGGTCGACGTGCGGCTCGGTGCCGTTTCGCAACAGGATCGCGTCGGGCCGATCGTCCTCCGGCAGGTTCGCGAAGATGTTCCGCGTGCGACGCTTCGACAGGGCTCGGGATGCCATCGTGGCCGTCGCGATGCCGGCTTGTCGTTATGAACGTATGCCGGCGACCGTCGCGACTCGAAAGCCTATTAGCCCCGCCGGGTGCATGCCGAGCCGTGGAACCGAAGACGGCGATGGCCGTGGCGTTGATGGCCGGGGCGTTGGCGGTCGGCTTGGTCGCCGCGGACACAGTCTGGACCCTACGTTCGACGCTCGAGGCCCAGGAAGACGGTCAATGGATCGCCGTCTCCGGACGCTACGTCGACCAAGGCCCGACGGAACCCGGCTTCGGATGCGTTTCATCGCCCCTTCGACTCGTCGTCGACAACGACAAGCCGTTTCCGGACCGCGTGGACGTCCTGATCACGTACACCGCCGCCAACCAGACGAACAGCGGTACCCTCCTCGACGAGACGTGGTCCCTGGGCGCCTTCGAACTACGGACCCATGAGTTCACGGTGCCCGAACAGGCCTTCGAGGGCCGCTCGGACGACCAGTTCGCACCGCCACCCCAAGTGACGGCGCAGGTGGGCGACGAATGGCTGTCGACGTGCGTGGACGCCCCGGAGGCCTGACCCCATGGAACAACGCGACCTGCAAGGCTACCTGACCTTCTTCGGGTTCGCCATTAGCGTCCTCGCCGTATTCTACTTCGCCATCGAGTTCCTGCCCGAGGTGAGCCAATGGACGCAGTTGGCCGCGCTGGTACTCTTGGCCGTCTGCTTCGCCTTCCTGGGCGTCTACTTGCGCCATACCACGATCGGCGAGCCGTTCTTCCCCGGTCCGAACATGCGGTGGCTGCGTCCGCCGGTCGTCCTCTACCTCATGGCGCTCATCGCGGGCGTCGCCGCCGAGATCCGTTTCCTCGCGATCGACGACGTCAATCGCGCCCTCAAGATCTTCGTGAGCCTCTTGATCGGCCTGGCCATCATCTTCTGGGCCTCGCGCAGGCGCAAGGCCGAGGTGCCCGCGGACGAGCCGGCGGCCCCGAAGCCACCGGAGCAAGAGTAGCCGTTACGAGAAGCCGCGCAACCGTTCGTCGCCCAGCGTGTCGCCTTCGTAGTGGAAGGCCCAGAGGCCTGTGGCGCGGTCGCTTCCGTAGATGTACCCGTCGACGACGTTCACGTCCCACGTGGACAGCACGGCGTTGGCCACCGCCGTGTCCTGGTCCAACGGCTGCCGCGCCAGGTTGAACCCGAGGATGGCGCCCCACAGGTCGCCTTCGAGCATCTTGGAGAAGTCGAGGACCCAGACGCCGGCGTGGTTGTACGTGAGGTAGATGCGGACGTCGGAGGCGTTGACGTCGGGCCCGGTCGGCGCGACCTGCCACTGGTGCGTCGTCAGGTACAGGCCCTGGGCGACGTGTTCGTTCGGATGGTACCATTCGCCGACCAGTCGCAGGTTCGAGAGGTCGGTCGCGTCGAGCACCCAGAGGCTCGGCACCTGCTCGGCCGACGTCGACGTGTATTCGGGGCTCGCCACGATGTAGCGTTTGTCGCCCACGTCGAACATCATGGCGGTGTGCACGTTGCCGTGGTAATGGGTGGCGCCTTCGCCGCCCCAGGAGCCGACCTCGGTGATCGCCGGCGCGTCGGTGATGTCGAGGACCTTGACGCCTTCGCCCCAGTGGCTGACGACCATGTAGCTGGCGCCGTCGCCGAAGCCGTCGCCTTCATGGTAGGCCGTCATGTCGTGCGGTCCTTGGGCGAACGTGCCCAATGGGTCGCCCGCGACGGGTGCGCCCGCCGGCGTCGGCGTGCCGTCGCGTTCGGGCACGTATTCGACGAAGCCGAAGTTGACGATCTGGTCGCCGTCGCGCTGGATGAGGTAGCTGCGCACGTGCTGGCTGATGCAGAATACGGCGTCCTGGTTGTCCGCGACCTGCACCGGGTCGAGCATGTGGCAGCCGATCTGCGAGTCCGCCACGAACCCGATGTGGACTGGGTTCGCAGGATCTTCGATGTTGTAGACGGTGAAGCCAGTGGGCGTCGTCGGGGCGGTCGGCGAATCCGTGATGCCCTCGGGGCCCAGGGACTGGCTGGCGGTGTAGAGGACCTTGCCGTCGTCGCTGATCTTGACGTCGACGATGTACGTTCCCGACTGGTCGATGATGCTGACGACCCCGGGTGCGTCCCGGTCCGAGATGTCGAGCAGGTAGACGCGCGGCGTCTCGCCGTTTCCTAGGACGGCGACGGCGCCCAGGTCGAGGTCGCCGCGCATGTCGATCTCGCCGATGTACTTGTGTGCCGTCCCGTTCGGGTTGAGCGCGTGGTTCGCAATCGCCGGAAGGCTGCACGTGCGCACGTTGTACGCTTCATGGTCCCACATCAGCGCCCGGTCGTCGACGATCGGGTCGTCGGTGGCGTTGAGCAGGCGGACGCCGCTGGCGTCCGTGGTCCCTGGTACGCAGTCGTCGGCCGTCGGCGGGTCGTCCCCGTCGCCGGGCTCGTCGACGACGCAACCGGCCAGGCCGACCGAAAAGAGCAGCAGTCCTACGAGGAACGGGGTCTTCGCAAGGGTCATCAGGGGGCATCGAGACGGGTCTTGGTTATAAGCGCTCTGGCAACGGTGTTGCATCATCGGCCGTCGGACCGTCGGGCGGACGTCTCGTCGACGCAGTGACCTCGTCCCGGTACCACCGTGCCCATCCGCGCCAGCGCCGCAACTGCAACCACGTCGGTGCCGCGCCCGCGAGGATGCCGAGCCCGGCGGCCATCCCTAGGACCTCACTTAGGGGCCGGTGCGAGCCTGAGAGAACCGTCAACGCCGCTACGAACACGAAGAGCACTGCAACCCACGCCATGGGCGCCACGAACCATGTCCGGGCGAGCCGACGGTAGCTGGAGCCTGCGTCCCCGTCTCCGTCCCACGGACGAGGCCGCGAATCGAGTCCGAACGCCGCATCGAGACAATCTGCGGGGCCGTCGGGGCCTTTGGGCAGCCAGAACGCGTACGTGCTGACGCGGGCGCGGGCGGGGTCGTAGGAGGGCGTTGGGCGCCGGTCAAGGACGTAGGCCAGATAGTCCCGCATCCAGAACCGCGTCCCCGCCTGCAACGCTGGCAAAAGGAGGCCCGCAAGGACTACCAGGACGAAGAATGCCGCCGTGGAGACGAGGAGCGGCGCGGTGCCGACGACCGACGACTCGATGAGCGCCATCAGGGCCGCCGGGGCCAGCACGGCGCCGATTAGAAAGCCATGATAGAAGACTCCGGATTGCAGCGCGGTGCGCCGAACGGTCGATTCGTGCCGTGCGTCGGGCACGCGGAATTACCCCCGGAACACGGGCTGCATGCTCAACCGTTCCGGCAGCGCCAGGTCGGCCGCTGGTTTTCCCTCAAGAAGTGCGGCGCACAGGTCGCCGAGCTCCTCCGCCGTGAACGTCTTCTTTTCGCCCGTGACGTCCGCGTCGTCGCGCAGGTCGGCCCGGCGGAACCGTGGTTCGTACTCGCCGGATTCCTCTTCCTTCTCGCCGACGACGAGGATGATCGGTACCCAGTCCTTCTCCGCGTCGCGGATCTTCCGCCCGACGCCTTCCTCACGGTCGTCGAGTTCGACGCGCACGCGCCGGCCCGCCTTCGCCAACAGCTTCACCTTGAGGGCGGCCGCCGCGTCCAGGTGGTCCTGGCTGACGGGAAGGATGCGGACCTGGACGGGACTGAGCCAGAACGGAAGCATGCCCTTCTCGCCCTTCTTGGTCCGCAGGTGTTCGCGCTCCAAGAGCGTGTAGAGGCACCGGTCGATGCTTCCGCTGATCGACGCGTGCAACAAGAGCGGGTGCTTCGCCGTGCCGTCTTTGTCGGTGTACTGGATGTCGAAGCGTTCGGTGTTCTCGACGTCGATCTGGACGGTCGACAACGCCGCCGCCTTGTCCAGCGCGTCGTTGACGTTGAATTCGAACTTGGTGACGAAGTAGAAGAAGCGCTTGTCCCACATCTCCACCAGCATCGGCCGGCCGTGGCGTTTGGCGAGGTCGGCGTAGAACTCCTTGTTCTCCTCGTAGAAGTCGCGCACGATCCGGACGCCCGCCTCGTACGGCAGCTTGAGGTCGTCCATCCAGTCGCGCGACAGGTTGAACTGGTGGAGGAACTCGTCCTTGGCCTGGTCGGTGTCGGCGGCCAGGGTGTGCATGTCCGGCATGGTGAACGCGCGCAGGCGCTTGATGCCGGTCAGTTCGCCGCGCTGCTCCCGCCGGAACGAGTAGTGCGTGATCTCCAGCAGCTTGAGGGGCAGGTTGCGGTAGCTGACCGTCGCGTCGTGCATGATGAGGTACTGGCCGAAGCAGGCGGCGAACCGCAGGAAGAACTCCCGGTCGTCGGTCGGGATGCGGTACTGGCGCGCCGGGAACCGGTCGAGGTACTTGGCGAGCGCCGGGTGCTTGACGTCGTACATGATCGGCGTCTCCACCTGCATCGCGCCGTGGCGCGCGCAGATCGCCCGCACGTGCTCCTCCAAGAGCCGCTTGACGAGTTGTCCCTTGGGGTACCATCGGAAGTTGCCGGAGTCGGAACCCGGCTCGTAGTCGACCAGTTCCAGGTCCTGCATCAGGCGGATGTGCGGCGCCTCCTCCTTGGCCGCGCGTTCGCCTTCGGACTCGTACTCGTAGAACGTCTTCAGCTCACCATGGTCGGAGAAGTCGAAGTCCGCCGCCGGCACCAAGTCGCCGTCGGGCGTGAGGATGAACCATTCGCTCTTCAGTTCCTTCTCCTTCTGGAGCGCCTCGCTCTCCACGCCTTTCTTGGGGGCGGCGGCCGTGGCCGTCTCCGCTTCGTCCTCGGCGGCGACCGTCTTCCGTTTCGTGGGCGTCTTGCCGGGGATGATCTCGCGCGAGAGCTCCGACAAGGGGTGGCCCTTGCAGATGAGTTCGAACCGCTTGTACCAGCCGAACGGGCTGCGTTTGACGGTGAACCCGTCGGCCATCGCCTTCTCCAGGGCGACGAAGATCTCCTTGGCCGCCTTGGGGCTCGACAGGTTCTGCGACAGGTGGGCGTACGGGTAGAGCATGACCCGGTCGGTCTTGACCTGGTCGGCGACCTTGCGGATCTCGGTGGCGGCCTCCGAGACGGCGGCCTCGGGGCTGGCCTCGTCGACCTTCTCGACGGCGATGAAGACGGCCAGGGCGTCCTCGAGGCGTCCGGTCTTCTGGTCGTCGTCGATCTCCTCGGCGAACTTTCCGGCGGGCTTGGTCGCCTCGTACTCGATGACGTCGGAGTGGACCAGGAGGAGTTTCATGCGCCGGGCCGCGCAAACGCCGCCCGCTTAAAAGAGTCCGCGGCTGGATGGTCTGGTGCCGGGGCATAATAGAGTCCGCCGGCGGTTGGTGCGGCCGGCCACCACGGGACCCCGGTCCCATGGGGCGCGACGCGGTCGAGGCCCCTCGCATCCCATCGCGTGGCTGGCCCCCATCTGGGGAGGATCGGCGCCGGGGGACGTCGCGGGGCCGGGAAGGTGCAGTCCGGCCCCGCGGCCCGGTCCGATAAGAACGAGGCAGGTCACTTCCCGTTGATATAAGTTTCGTGAATTCGTGAAGCTGTGATGGCGCGAAGTCACGACTTCGAGACAATTTGAGAAGGGTTAAGACCACCCGAACCCTCGCTTCGACTGGAACATGTCCGAGTCGTTCGACCTGGCGGACCCGCGCCTGGAGAGCACCGTCCGCATGCTGGCGGCCTCCGTCAACGCCCGCGTGCTGGCGTACCTGGCCAAAGAGCGGCGCAACGAGCCCGCCGACGGCTGGCGGTTCCTCAGCCAGATCGCCGAGGCGCTCGACGAGAAGCCCGGCACCGTCGGGATGGCGGTACAGAAACTCATGCCCGTCCTCGAAGAACGCCGGGAGAAGGGCCGCCGATACTTCCGAAGCCAGGTGCGCCGACTCGAACTCCGGATCGACCGGTTCTGAGCCTCGTGAATTCATTGAACTCACAAGACTGCTTATTAGCCCGGACGGCCCGTTTGAATCCATGCGCCGGCTTTCCTGGACCACCGCTCTTCTGTTGACGCTGACCGCCCTGATGGCCGTTCCCGGTGCAACCGCCCAGTCCCCCGTGGCAATCGTCATCGAGCACGACACGGGGCGCACTGTCCTCAGCCTGGGGGAAACCCACGAGACCCATCTGAACGTCCGCGTCCACATTCCGCCGCTGACGGCTTGTCTCGAGTACGAGCCGGTCCGCCTCTCCGCCTATGGCCCGACCCAACTCGATCTTCGCTTGAATCCGGTTTCCTTCCGGCCCGACGCGGGACCCGCGCCGCTTGGCGGCGAGACGGATCGAAACGTGACGCTGACCGTGTCGCCGAACCGCCCGGCGCCTGCGTACGAGCCGATGATTGTGACCGTGCAGGCGGAAGGCGGGGCATGCGCGCTGCCCGGCGGACCGTCCGGGGGCTCGGCGACGCATACGCTCGTGTTCCTCGCCGCGTACGAGCCCGGGCTGAACGTGACGACGGTCTCGGTCGAGCCGTCGCCGTACGGTCTTCACCTCTGGACCGTCCGGTTTACCAACCACGGGAACGCCGAGACGGCCGTCCGGCTTGACGGCCAAGGCGACGTCGAATATCGGAATCTGCCGGACGAGATCGTCGTCTCCGCACCCACCGAGACGGAACCGGCGCCGTCTACGACCGCGGAAATCCTCGTCGACAACCCCGGCCCGGGATCCCAAGAGGCGGTCCTCGCCTACGAGTACGGGCCTGACATCCCGGTGCCTGAGGACGAGGTGCGTACCTGGACCGGCGGCATCGCGGCCCTCATCCCGCCGTCCGCGGATGCCGCCTCCGTGTCGTCCCAAGACGTGGATGCGGCTGAACTCCCCGGCTTCGAACTCATTCCTCTGGCGTTGGCTCTGACGGCGGCGGTCCTTCTCCGGCGTCGTCGCCGTTGAGCCCGGCCAGGCGTTCTTCGAGCGCGTCCACCCGGACGCGCACCTCGTGCAGCCGGCCCGCCACGGCGACCAGCCCGAGGACCAGTAGGGCCAACACGCCCACCAGGCCCCACACGCCCATCAGCACGACCGGTACGTACATCGTGGCGAACGCCGCGGCGGCCAAGATGATGAGCGCGACACCGCGGA
>CAZXJU010000028.1:0-9040 GCA_964641035.1 uncultured Halobacteriales archaeon
CCACGTCTCCGACATGGTGCCCGACGGCCGCGTCGTCGCCGTCGAGTTCGGCGCCAGGCCGTTCCGGGACCTGTTGGACGTGGCCCGACGCCGCGAAAACCTGTTGCCGATTCTCGCCGACGCGAAGCGGCCCGGGGCGTACGCACCGCTTCTCGACGGGCCCGCCGACGTCGTCTACCAGGACATCGCGCAGCGGGACCAGGACCGGATCTTCCTGGCGAACCTGGACCGCCACCTGGCCGACGACGGCGTCGGGTTGCTGGCCGTCAAGGCGCGCAGCGTCGACGTGGCCGCGGAGCCGAAGGAGATTTTCCGGCGCATCGCGAAGACAATCGAGGAGGCCGGGTGGCGTATCGCGGAATCGCGTGCGCTCGAACCGTTCCAGAAGGACCACGGCGTGCTCGTCGTCGGACGCTAGTCTCGCCGGCGGTACGCCAGGAAGGCAACGGCGGCCGCAGCGAAGAGGGCCGCGAAGCCCGGACCCGGCAGCAGGCCGCCGCCGGAGACGTTCATCGTGAACTCCTTATGCGGTGACGGCCGGAGGTTCGAGATGTAGACGTCGGCGGTCCACTGGCCTTCGGACGGGAAGGCGTATTCGGCGACGTACGTGCCGTTTCCGGTGCTGTTGGTCGGCACGGTGTCGACGATGTCGCCGGCCTGCATCATGTCCACCTTCACCGCCAGCCCCGGCGGCAAGACGGACCCGTTGGCCAACAGCACGCGGAACTCCATCTCAGTCGTCCCGCCGGTGTCGGTGTTGATGGAGGAGAGCATGTCGAACTGGTATTCGGACGAGTTGAGTTTCGGTCCCGTCACGGTCGTCACCATCTCGAAGATCTGGTGCGCGCCGGACGCGCTGATCATCTCCATGGTGACGACGGCCTCGGTTCCCAACGGCGGGAACCCGGTGGCGGCAATCGTCACGTCGAAGGAGACCGGGTTCGGCGCGGCCAGGCCCGTGATCTCGCCCACGGGATCGGACCCGGAGGTCCCACGGCTCGGTTCGACCGTCCATCCGGCGGGGAATTCGAAGAAGTAGCGGACGATTTCGCCGCTGAGGCCAGGCGAGGGGACGGCTTGGAACGTGTACTTGACGCCGGCGCCTTCGGCGCTCGGCTTCTCCAGCGCACCGGTGGGGACCGTGGTCACGAACGGGAACGGCCCGAGGATCCCGGCGCTGCCGGCCCCGCCCGGCGCCGTCGGCTCCGTGGGCCCAGCCAAGAGCCCGCCGTTGTCCATGGGCGCCACGTCGTGCCAGACCCGGGTGTCCCCGCCCGCGGTCGACGTGGCCGCCCAGACGGCCGTAAGCGAAGACCCGACCTCGACGCCCAACGTTTCATACGGTACCGTGATGAAGACGCTCGTGCTGTTCGTATCGCCGGAGACCCCAGGCGCGCCGCCGACCGCCTGGATCTTTCCGTCGGAGTTTGCGATGTCGACCCAAAGGTCGTGCGCCGTCCCGTTGGCTTCGGCCCGTACGTGGAAGCGCGCCGTGAGCGAACCGGGCAACTGGTCCAGGCCCGCCGGCTCCACGCGGAAGAAGACGGCGTCGCCGATTTCCTGGCGCTTCTCGAAGTCAAAACGGTACCGCTCGTGGACGTAGACCGCGACGATGTCCAAGGCTTCGTTGCCCGTATAATCGCCTTCCGGGTCGGTGAGCACCGTCCGCTCGAAATGGGAGGGCGAACCGGTGCTTTGCGCTCCTGCAGCCGGCAACGACATGGTGGCCATCAGGGCGAACAGGAAAAGGGTCAGGAGCTTGCGCATGGAGTACCAACCGTTAGGGAGGCTAGGAGTGTAATAACCATTTCCCCCGCAGACCCGTCAGCGACGACGTAGCCAGACGGCGCCCACCAGGAGGACGCCCAGCACGGCCCCGACCCCGGGACCGGGCACGCCGGCGATGCCGCGGTCGTCTACCTGGACGACGACCGAGCCGTAGGGGGCGGGCCGGAAGTTCGCCACGAAGGCGTCGAGGCGCCACTCGCCGGCACCTTCGAACGCGTATTGGAGCAGGTACGTCCCGTTGCCTTTTGGTTCGGTCTCTTCGGTTCCTAGGAACCGGCCGTTTCGGTAGACGTCTACGTGGACGCGGAAGTTGCCGCCCAACGGGTCTCCGTCGCGCAGGACCTGGAACATCAGGGACGACGTCTCGCCTTCATCGACCCGGTCGGGCCCCAGAAGCGCGAACGCGTACGCGGGATCCTCGACCAACGGACCGGTGACCTGGGTCCGAAGCTCATGCACCTGGTGCGCGCCGCTGGAGGAGATGACGTGCATCTTCGCCACGCTCACGTTTCCGCGTTCCGGCGTATGCTGGGCGGAGACGTCGGCGGCGAACCGTACCGGGTCCGGGCCGAGGTTGGCGAGGAAGCCGACCGGGTCGGCGCCGCCGGCGCCATGGCTCGGCGCGACGCGCCAACCTTCGGGCGGTTCGAAGAGGAACCATACGAGTTCGCCCGAGAAGTCCTCGTGCGACGCGACCTCGAAATGGTACCGGACCTCTTCGCCGTCCACCGAGTTCAACGACAACGGCGACGTCGGCGTCGCCGTGACGTACGGGAACGGTCCGTGCAGGAACGTGTCGGCCGCTTCCCCGGGCGCGACCGGCGCCTCGACGCCGTGCGGTGCGCCGTCGTCGGCACGCG
This sequence comes from uncultured Halobacteriales archaeon, assembly GCA_964641035.1. Classification (GTDB taxonomy): domain Archaea; phylum Thermoplasmatota; class E2; order JACPAO01; family JACPAO01; genus CAZXJU01. Next base: position 2,649 of record CAZXJU010000028.1, read on the forward strand.
GCGCCACGTCCTGCCACGCTTCGGCCGTCGGCGCCTGGACCGCTGTGGCCACCCAGATGGAATTCAACGGGCTGCCCGGCGCCAGACCGAAGTCGGCCTCGCGCACGGTGATGGTCACCGTGTCGCCGGCGAGGCTTGCGCTGGCTCCCGGCCCGGTGCCGTCGGCGGCGATCTTGGGGTCCTGGCACGAGTTCTCGCCGCCGGTGCATGGCCGCGTGACGTTGGCCCAGGTGGCGTGCTGGTCGCCGCCGGCCTCGAAGAACACGTAGTAGCGGGTGACGGTGTTGTACGGGTACGACCCCATGTCGTCGACGTGGATCCGTACCCGGAACGCGTCGCCGGCCGGCGTCCGCGAGTCGGCGTTGAAGAGGAAGACCTCGGAGAACGTGACGGCGACGACGTCGTACGCCCCGTTCGGCTGGTCCGCCGGGTCCTCGAAGAGGAGCCGCTCGTCGGAGCGGGCCGACGCCTCGGCGGACGACGCCGGCACCGCGACGGTCAACATCAGCAGGACGACCACGGCGACGAGGACACTCTTCCTCCGAGTCATAGGGGACCACCCGGGATGCGCAGACTAAGCGTTTTTGGTCGCATCGTGAAATCTTCGACCGGCGCCCCAAAGCGCTTAAACGCGCCGCGGCGCTTGGCCGGGACCATCGGAGGATTCCTGGCGATGGCCGGCACCACGTGGGTCTACGCGTTCGAGGACGGCAGCGGCAACCAGAAGCAGTTGTTGGGCGGCAAAGGCGCCGGGCTGGCGGAGATGACGCGCATCGGCCTGCCGGTGCCGCCGGGGTTCACCATCACCACCGACGCCTGCCGCGCTTACATGGACGAGGGCGAGCTGCCCGGCGAGGTGTGGGAGCAGATTGACGACGCGCTGGCCATGTTGGAGGAGAAGGCGGGCCTGTCGTTCGGCGACGAGGACGACCCGCTGCTCCTGTCGGTCCGGTCGGGCGCCTCCGTCTCCATGCCCGGCATGATGGACACGGTGCTGAACCTCGGGCTCAACGACAAGACGGTCGAGGGGTTGGCCAAGGTCTCGGACGACCGTGCCTTCGCGTACGACTCGTACCGCCGGTTCTGCCAGATGTTCGGCGAGGTCGTCCTCGGCGTCCCCAAGGAGCGGTTCGACGACGTCTTGGATGAGGCGAAGCGCCAGAACAAGGCGAAGCGCGACATCGACCTGCCGCCGGACGCGTTGAAGGAGGTCGCACGCCGCTTCCAGGAGATCTGCGAGGAGGAGTCCGACGAACCATTCCCCACCGAGCCGCGGGAGCAGCTGCGCCGCGCCGTCGTGGCCGTCTTCGAATCCTGGAACAACAAACGGGCCAAGACGTACCGGAAGCAGCACGAGATCCCGGACGACCTAGGCACCGCCGTAAACGTCCAGATGATGGTCTTCGGCAACCGCGGCACCGACAGTGCCTCGGGCGTCGCCTTCACCCGCGACCCGTCGGACGGCACGAAGCGGCTGTACGGCGAATACCTGCCCAACTCGCAGGGCGAGGACGTCGTGGCGGGCATCCGGACGCCGCAGACGATCGACCAACTGAAGGATGAGATCCCCGAGGCCTTCGAGGAGTTCAAGCAGACGTGCCAGATCCTCGAAGACCATTACAAGGATGTCCAAGACGTCGAGTTCACGATCCAGGACGGGAAACTGTACATGCTCCAGACGCGCACCGGGAAACGTACGGCGCGCGCCGCGGTGAAGATCGCCGTGGACCTCACGGAGGAAGGCATCATCTCGCGGGAGGAGGCGTTGTCCCGCATCGACCCGCGGCAACTGGACCAGTTGCTGCACCGGCAGATCGACCCGGACGCCGACGTCGACGTGCTCGCCACCGGCCTGACCGCGTCGCCGGGCGCCGCCAGCGGCCGCGTCGTCTTCGACGCGGACACGGCGGAATCCATGGGCGCTGAAGGCAAGAAGGTCATCCTGGTGCGCACCGAGACGACGCCGGACGACATCCACGGCTTCGCCGCGGCCCAAGGCATCCTCACCAGCCGCGGCGGGATGACCAGTCACGCCGCCGTCGTGGCCCGCGGCATGGGCAAACCGTGCGTCGCGGGATGCGACGAGGTGAAGATCGATTACGGAAAGCACCAGTTCACGGCGGAGGGCGCGACGGTCAAGGAAGGCGACGTCATCACGATCGACGGGACGACCGGACGCGTCATCATCGGCGAAGTGCCGACGGTCGACCCGGAGATGACCGACGAGTTCGTCACGCTGTTGAAGTGGGCCGACGAGGCCAGCCGCATGCTCGTGCGCGCCAACGCCGACACGCCGGAGGACGCGGCCAAGGCGCGCGAACTCGGCGCCGTCGGGATCGGATTGTGCCGCACGGAACACATGTTCCTAGGCTCGGAACGACTGCCGGCGGTACGCGAGATGATCCTCGCCGAGGACACGGCGGAGCGGGAGGCCTCCCTGGAGAAGATCCTTCCCATGCAGAAGGAGGACTTCGTCGGGATCTTCGAGGCGATGGACGGGTTCCCCGTCACCGTCCGCTTGATCGACCCGCCGTTGCACGAGTTCCTGCCCGACCGCGACGAGTTGCGGGAGAAGATCGCCGAGGCCGGCGGCGAAGGCGACGACGCGGCCCGATGGGAGAAGATGCTCAAGAAGGCCGACGAGCTGTCGGAGGCGAACCCGATGATGGGGTTGCGCGGCTGCCGGCTCAGCATCCTCTACCCGGAGATCATTCGGATGCAGACGCGTGCGATCCTCGCCGCCGCATGCGAGGCGAAGAAGGACGGTGTCCAGGCGATGCCGGAGATCATGGTGCCGCTTGTCGGGCATGCGAAGGAACTGGAGATTGTCCGGGCGGAGATCGAGCAGACCGCGCGCGACGTGTTCTCCGAGTACGGGATCAAAGTGGACCACAAGATCGGCACGATGATCGAGATCCCACGGGCCGTACTCACGGCCGACGAGGTGGCCAAGCACGCCGAGTTCTTCAGTTTCGGGACCAACGACCTGACGCAGATGACGTACGGGTACAGCCGGGACGACGCGGAAGGGAAATTCCTCTTCGAGTACCTGGAGAAGGGCGTGCTTCCGAAGAACCCGTTCGAGGTACTCGACCAGGAAGGCGTCGGCAAGCTCATCACGATGGCCGTCGAACTGGGACGCAAAGGGCGCCAGGACCTCAAGATCGGCATCTGCGGCGAACACGGCGGCGAGCCGAGCTCGATCGGGTTCTGCCACCGGGCCGGGCTCGACTACGTCAGCTGCAGCCCCTTCCGCGTGCCGATCGCCCGGTTGGCCGCCGCGCAGGCGGCGCTCGAAGAGAAGACAGGCCGGCGCGTCGTCGATGCGACGGTGTGAGGCGCCGTCAACCCACGTGGACGTGGACGCGCACCGGAATGGTCACGACGAGCCCGCCACCGACCATCTCCCGGACGCGCGCTATGGCTTGGTCGATCTTCTTGGCGGCGTCCACCGCCTCGACGACGACCGGTAGGTCCTGCGACAGGCGCAGCGGCGAGGCGGCATGGAGTACGCTCCGCTTTCCGTACCCGTAGACGCCCCGAACCACGGTGGCGCCCCAGATGCCCATGTTGCGTAGCTCGCCCACGATGGCCTTGTAGGCCGGGCGTCCCGCGTGCCGGTCCGACTCGCCCAAGTAGATCCGGAGCATGACGGCATCCTCGTCGATCTCCATGGTCAAGGCCCTCCGGATGACCAGAGAACCACGGACACAAGCCACCCCAACCAGACGGCCGCCAGGCACGCGCCGAACGTCGCGGCGACGTTGACCGTCGCGGCGACCCATTGGGCGTGTTGCACCAGCCAGAGCGTCTCGTAGGAAAACGTGCTCATGGTCGTGAAACCCCCAAGGACGCCGACGGCCAGGAACGCGCGCCCGGTCGGGGAGAGCCAACCGGCCTCCATGCCACCGAAGAGCAGCAGTCCGATGAGAAAGCATCCGGCGACGTTCACGACGAGCGTCCCCATCGGGAAGTCCGATTTCGTGGCGGCACCCGCGACGAGGTATCGTGCCGCGCTTCCGATGGCGCCACCGACGGTCACCGCACCCAAGATCCTCCAGTCCATTGTCAGGCCCTGCACCTGTTGTAGGAGTAGAAGTCATCAGCCGGCGCGCGCGGTTGGTTCTCGGGCGGACTTCATCGCCCGGTGGGGAAACGGGTCGCGCGCTTAAGCTTCGCGGCGCCTCAGATGTCGTCGTCCATCATTTCCTCGGAGGCCTCTTCGGCCAGTTCCTGCTGGAACCGGTCGTAGTCCTCCTTGGAGACGTACTCGTCGCACCAGAAGCCGCGGCGCGTAATCTTCTCCCACCTGTCGCAGTAGCCCGACCCGTCGTCGAGTCCGTATTCGACGCCGGGAGACCAATGGCCGCAACCGGAGCACTGTTGCCCGGTAGGACGCTCGTTTGGAGGTGCGGATGGGGGCTCGTTGGCCAAGAATGTCACCAGAACCAAGGTCCGATGGAAGCCCCGGGCACTTTAGCGTTTTGTTTGTGGGCCTCCGGCTTCATGGCCGGGCCTCGTGGGTCTGCGGGGCCGGGGCTCGGTCGGGCCCCGTGCGCCGTTCCAGGTGCTTCTCGACGGCCGCCAGGGTCTTCTCCAGCTTCGCCACGTGACAGATCGGGTTGCCCGGGTTGACCAGCGGCAGGGTCGTGGTGCCGACGACGAGGCCGGTCACGGGGCTCTGGATCGTCCCGACCTCGCGCCCGAACGGGCTCGTGATCGCCGCGATCTCGTCGCCTTCGTACACCAGGTCGCCCGGCTCCACGTACACGTCGAGGAGCCCGCCCCGGTGCGCCCGCACCCACGACGACGCTTTGACGATGACCTGCCAGTCCGGCTTGCGCACCACCGTGTCGATCATGCCCAGGTTCGCCATCACGTTCAGCACGCCGCGTTTGCCGGCGGTCACGACGTCGCGTTGGAAGCGGAAGGTCTCGCCCGCCTCGAAGAGGACGGTCGGCACGCCCGCATCCGTCGCGGCGCGCCGCAGCGTCGAACGGCGGCCCTGGTTGTGGAGGATGACGTTGGTGCCGAAGGCGCGCGCCATCGCCTTGACGGCCTCGTTTTCCGTGTCCGCGCGCACCTGGGGCAGGTTCGTCCGCGAATAGCCGGCGGTGTGCAGGTCGATGCCGTGCGTGCACCGGCTGAGAATCTGCGAGAAGAGACGGTGCGCGTACCGTCGGGCGGCGCTGCCGTCGGGGTTGCCGGGAAACGACCGGTTGAGGTCGCGCCGGTCGGGCATGTACCGCTCGTGGTTGACGAAACCGAACCGGTTGACGACGGGAATTCCGACCAGCATCCCGGCGATGTCCTGGTCCCGCACCTCGAAGACCAGGTCCCGGACGATCTGCACGCCGTTGATCTCGTCTCCGTGGACGGCGGCGGTCACGAACAGCCGGGGCCCGTCCGTCGTACCGCGCTTGATGAAGACCGGTACTTGGACGTCGGTGGCGGTGTAGAATTCGCTGACCTTCAGCGTCGTCTCCTTGTACTCGCCGGGGGCAACCTTCGTGCCGGCGATCGCGAAGGTCGTGTCTTGGCTCATGATGGCCTCATGGGGGCGATGGCCCCACGGGCAGATGAATTTGCTGCGGGGGTCATCGCTTGGCCACCAGCAGCGGCGGCTGCTGGGCGGCTTCCTTCCACGTCTCGGCGTATTGGGCGGCGTACTCGACGACCTGGCCGGCGATGTCGAGCTCCGTGGCCTTCTCGAGGCCTTCGAAGCCGGGGCTGGAGTTGATCTCCATCACTTTCGGCCCGTCCTTGGATTCCAGCAGGTCGACGCCGGCGATCTGCAGTCCCATGATGCGTGCGGCGTCCAACGCCGCCTTCTCGTATTCGGGGTCGAGGTCGATGATGCGTCCGGTGCCGCCGCGATGGATGTTGGACCGGAACTCGCCGACCTTCGCTTGGCGGCGCATCGACGCGACGACTCGGTCGCCGATGATGAAGGCACGCACGTCGCGGCCCTTGGATTCCTGGATGAACTCCTGGACGATGATGCTCTGGCCGATGGCGAAGAACGTCTCGAGCATCGCCTCCAGGCTCTCGCGGCTTTCGGCGATCATGACGCCGATTCCCTGGGTGCCTTCGGTGAGCTTCAGGATCACGGGCATGCCGCCGACGGCCTTGATCAGGCGGTCGAGCTGCTTGGGGCTGCGCGCGAAGATGGTGCGCGGGATGTCGACGTGGTGCCGCATCAGAAGCTGCAGGGACCGCAGCTTGTCGCGCGAACGGGCGATCGCGGACGACCGGTTGAGCACGCCCATGCCGGCCATCTCGAAGTGGTGGACGACGGCCAGCCCGTAGTTCGTGCTTCCGGCACCGATGCGCGGGATGACGACGTCGTACCGGCCGACCTTGCGCGCCCCGTTGTAGATGCGTGGGCCGTC
>CAZXJU010000028.1:9140-14115 GCA_964641035.1 uncultured Halobacteriales archaeon
TTGCTTGGCATCCGGGACCGATTGACCGTCCGGGGCGATGGCGAGAGACGCCGGGCCAGCTCCCCGTCATCCCGACACGCCCAGTCGATGGCAGGCAAGGAGCTTTTTAGCGGGAAACAGGATAGTACCCGGTCATGGTCACCATCCGGGAGTTCCGCGAAGACGACTCGACGGCCGTACGCGGCATGATGCGCAAACTGGCCGAGCAGCGCGAAGAGTCGACGCACCAGATGGTGCTGAAGAAGGAGTACGACCGGTTCTTCTCGAGTTACATGATGGGGCTGTTACGCAACCCGGACTCGGCGGTCCGGGTGGCCGAGGAGGACGGCGACGTCATCGGGTACGCGGTGGCCACGCGCGGACGCGACCAGCCGTTCATGCGGTTCAGCCGCACCGCCGTCCTCAACGACATGTTCGTGGACGAGGAGCGTCGCAACGAAGGCGTCGGCAAGCAGCTGCTGGAGTCGCTGCGCGCATGGGCCCGAGAGGCCGGTGTCGACGCGTTGGAGGTGCAGGTCTTCCCGGAGCACGACGACGAGGTGGCGTCGCTGAAGAAGCTGGGGTTCTTCCAGTACCGCATCAAGATGCTCTGCCCGCTCGAAGAAGACGGCAAGGCGACCACGTGATGGCCCCGGTCTACGTGTTGCCGATGCGGATGAGGATGTCGCCGTCCTTGAAGACGCGGATCACGCCCGTCTCGCTGACGGTGACGGCGATCGCCTTGGTCTCCTTGGTGACGTGCGCGGCGGCCAGGTGCCGGCCGCCGAAGCCGGACGGTAGGCTCACCGGGTCCTTGACCTCGATGTAGCGGCCGGCGGCCTCGATGATGCCTTTCTCCGTGACGACGAAGGCGCCGTCGATCTGGCTGAACTCCTTGGCGGTCTCCCACGTGTCGCCGGTCAGGAGGTTCCGGTCGTCCTCGGTGTGGCCCTTGAACGGGTTGATGACGATCTGGCGGCTCATCGCGAGGACCCGTTCGGTGTCGCCGATGACGAAGAGGGCGCCCACGTGGCCGCGTTCGCGGCCTTCGCGCGCGATGTCGGTGGCCAGTTCGAGGATCTTCTCGATGACCTGGGGTGCCGCGCGGTACTCCAGGTCCTTCTTCAGCCGCGTGATGCTCTCGTCCTTGGCCATGTCGAAGAAGAGCACCAACTCGAGCGCCTGGTTGAGACGGAGGATCACGAGCACGCGCGCCGTGGAGGAGAAGTGGCCTTCGACGTAGGCGGCGAAGAGGATCTCCCGGACCTGGTTGAGCGCGTTGATGCCGCTATGGATCTCGTAGCTGAGCGGCTGAACGTCCACGTTGTCGTTCAGCTGCTGGAACTTCTCAAGGGTGTCCTTCTTCCAGCTGGAGACGAGGACCGGGCCGTCCGCGGTCTCCAACAGGCCGCCCAACGTCTCGTAGTCGTCGACGATGATGTACGTGAAGGTGGTCCCGTAGCGTTCGCTCAGCTCCCGCAGGTTGAGCGGACGGTGGAGCTCCTTCTGCCGCGGCATGCAGTCGTCGTTTCATCTTCCGCCGCGATTATATAAATCGCGGTCTGGGTCGGCGGCCCGTGCGGCCTATCGGGCCGCGTGGTTGGCGGCGGCCCGGAGGTCGTCGAAGTAGTCCGAGAGGGCCTCGCGCACCACCTGGCTCGTGTTGCGTTGGCTGTTCAGTTTCACGTACTGCAGCTGCTGGAACTGCCGGACGGTGAGTTTCACCTTGATCTCTTTGAGAGATTCCGGGTTCGCTTTCTTGATGCCGAGCATCTCGTCGTCGGTCAACATGCGCCTTTTCCTCCCCATTCGGCGGCCGTCGGTGGTTCGGGCTGGCCCCGTTCCCACATCGTGCACGCCGGGTCTGGAACCCCATCTGTTCCTTCAAGCCCCACTTAAGCGTCCCCGCGAACGCTTTAATATTCGGCGGAAGGGCCGCCGATAGCTGGGTTCTCGGAGGGGCCGTTTCTCCCTTTTTCCACCTCCGGCCCTACGCGGAAGGCTATATCTAGGGGGCACTCTCGTTGATGCAAGGCGTCGCGGCCGAAGCCAAACGGAGGACCAAGAACCATGAAATACCGATACCAAGACCTGAAAGACGACGAACCGAAGGACCTCGCGTTCCGGATCCCAGAGCCCCTGCACGACCGCTTGGCGGAACACAAGGAGATCTCGGGCGAGGAGATCGAAGAGGTCGTCGTCAAGGCGCTCGACGATTACTTCGCCAACAAGGTCCGACTCGAAGAACTGTTCGACGACGAGGAGTAGTCCCGTCACGGACGCGCGGCGACGGCAGCCAGCCGCCGCACCAGCGCGTCCGACACTTGGACCGTCGTCGCGGACCCGCCCAGGTCCAGCGGCAACGCCGATTGCTCGGCGATGAGCGACGCCACCGCGTCCTCGACCCGGGCCGCCACATCTTCTTGGCCCACGTGGCGGGCCAGCATCGCGCCTGCGAGAACGGCGCCGATCGGGTTGGCGCGTCCGGTGCCCGCCACGTCGGGGGCACTGCCGTGCACCGGTTCGAAGAGCGTATGCTCTTCGCCCAGGTTCCCCGATGGCGCCAGGGCCAGGCCGCCGGCGACCTCGGCCGCCACGTCGCTCAGGATGTCCCCGAACAGGTTGGTGGCGACGACGACGTCGAAAGCGGCCGGGTCCCGCACGAGGCGTGCGCACGCCGCGTCGATATGCATCTCGTGCGTGGCAATCTCCGGATGCTCGGCGGCGACCTCGTGGAAGACCCGCCGGACCAGGCCACCGGTCTTGCGAAGCACGTTCGCCTTCTCGACGAGCGTCACCGTGGACCTGCCTTCGTCGAGGGCGTACTGGAACGCCGATTCGACCAGCCGCTGCGTGGCGCGGCGGGTGACGACGCGCAACGCGACCGCGGTGTCGTCCGCCGCCTCAGGCAGGACGGAATCCGGGTCCGCGGAGGCCCACGCGTCGCGGACCTCTGGGGGAAACGGGTGGAGTTCGAGGCCCGCGTAGAGGCCCTCGGAGTTCTCCCGGAAGACGACCAGGTCGATCTCGGGGTTGACCACGTTGGGGTTGCCGGCCCAGGCGCGGGCGGGCCGGATGTTCGTGTGAAGCGCCAGTTCACGGCGCAACCGCAGGATCGGCGACCGGTAGCGCAGCCCCTGGCCGCGAAGCGAGGCGTCGAGCTCGGCCTCCGCCTCCGGCTCGCCTTTGGAGGTGATGGCGCCGAAGAGGACCGCATCCGCCGACCGGGCCGCCCGAAGGGTCTCCTCAGGCAGGGCGTCGCCGTGTCGGCGCCATGGGTCCCACCCCACGGGCGCTTCGACCCAGTCAGCGTCGAACCCCGCGGCGACCAAGACGTCCCGGGCGACCGCCAGCACCTCCGGCCCGACGCCGTCGCCGGGCAGGAACGCGATGCGCGTCATGCGACCGCCTGCTCCTGTTGGCGCCGGGCGCGAAGCCACGGGATGAGCCCGCCGGCGTCGAGCATCTCCTGCAGGAACGCCGGCAGCGGCTCGAACGAGAATTCGGTCTCCTTGGTCACGTTGCGGATCGTACCGGCGGCCAGGTCGACCTGGACGTCGTCGCCGGCGTCGATCCCGTCGACGGCCTCGGCGCACACGAGCGGCGCCACGCCGTTGTTGACGCAGTTGCGGTAGTAGATCCGCGCGAAGCTCTTGGCGATGACGGAGGTGACGCCGGCGTGTTTGAGGCAGGTGACGGCTTGCTCGCGGCTGGAGCCGCATCCGAAGTTGCGGCCGGCGACGACGACGTCGCCGGGGCGGACGCTCTTGGCGAACTCCGGGTCGAGGTCCTCCAGGGCGTGCGCCGCCTGGTAGTCCGGCTCGGGGTTCGCCAGGTGACGCCCCGGGTAGAGGACATCGGTGTTGACGTGGTCTCCGTAGGTGAAGACGCGTCCCATCGTCTAGGCCTCCGTGGGGTCGGTGATCTCGCCGTAGATGGCGGTGGCGGCGGCGGTGGCGGGCGAGGCCAGGTAGACTTCGCTTTCGATGTGGCCCATGCGGCCGCGGAAGTTGCGGTTGGTGGTCGAAAGGCACACCTCGCCGGGTCCGAGGACGCCTTGGTGGGCGCCGAGGCAGGGACCGCAGCCGGGGCTTTCGACGGTGGCGCCGGCCTCGGTGAGGGCCTGGACGACGCCGTCGCGCATGGCGTCCAGGAAGACCTGGCGGGAGGCGGGGATGACGAGCAGGCGGATGTCGGGGTGGATCTGTTCGCCCTCGAGGAGTTCGGCGGCTTGGCGGAGGTCTTCGAGGCGGCCGTTGGTGCAGGTGCCGATGAAGACCTGGTCGACGTGGGTGCCGGCCACGTCGGCCACGTCGGTGACGTTGTCGACGCTGTGCGGGCACGCAACCTGGGGCGCCAGGTCGCTCACGTCGTAGGTGAGTTCCTGCTCGTAGACGGCGTCCTCGTCGGGTTCGACCGGTTCGAACGGTCCGTCGGCGTGCGCCTCCAGCCAATCGCGGGCGGCCCGGTCGATCGGAAGGAACGCGTTTTTGGCGCCCATCTCCATCGAGAGGTTGGCGACGGTGAGGCGGCTGTCGGCCGAGAGCGTGGGGATGAGGTCGCCGTGGAATTCGACGGTGCGCCAGTCGCAGCCTTCGAGGCCGCGGTCGCCGATGATGTGGAGGATCACGTCCTTGGTGACGACGCGGTCGCGCAGGCGGCCGGCCAGCTCCATCCGGATGGTCTGGGGTACGCGGAACCAGAGTTTTCCGGTGGCCCAGACGCCGGCCATCTCGGTGGCGCCGATGCCGGTGGCGAAGGCGCCGAAGGCGCCGTACGTGGTGGTGTGGCTGTCGGTGCCGACGATCAGCTTTCCGGGTTTGACGTGGCCCTGTTCGGGCAGGACCTGGTGGCAGATGCCGAAGCCGACGTCGTAGAAGTTGACGATGCCTTGTTCTTTGAGGAATCCGCGGACCTGGCGGTGCCCGTCGGCGACTTGGATCGTGGGTGCCGGGGAGCGGTGGTCGAAGGGGACGACGATCTTGTCGGGGTCCCA
>CAZXJU010000029.1:0-13693 GCA_964641035.1 uncultured Halobacteriales archaeon
TGTCACGGCGCAATATCATGAAAAGAGATAATCACACCTGTCAGTATTGCGGCAATCGGTCAGATTTAACACTCGATCACGTAATACCGCGAAGCAGAAACGGCTCCGACAGCTGGGAAAATCTTGTTACGGCTTGCAATCACTGCAATGTTAAAAAAGGAAATCGCACTCCGAACGAGGCAAAAATGCCCCTGTCAACTCAACCTTATCGTCCTATTCATATAACATTTTTCCAAAATTTGTTGGGCGGTGTCCAGGATCATTGGAAGCCATATCTTTATATGTAATTCCAGTGGGGGTAATCTCACTAACTTTTACCAATTTCTTAGAATTTTTCCGGATACTTTTGAACGGTCAAAAGTATCCAAAACCCCGCTTTCAGCAGTGGTGTCGCTAACGCTCCACCCGCCAGTCGGGCTGTGATTTCCTCAGGCGGATTTGGCCGTCCGTTTTGCGATGAAAAAAACAATGGTCCATAACGCTTTGTCACGTTAAATAAAGATTCGGCCGGTGCGTTTTTTCAAACATCGTGCCGACGGCATCCCGTTGGGGCATGCACTACCCGCCAAAAAAGAACCGCCTTCACAAATCAAGGCCGGAGAAGTATAAGAGGTAAAAAAAATCATCAATCGATTTCTCCATAATGGTTATTTGTTTCAGAAAAAAATACAAAGTAGTGACACTGCGATGGGCTTATCACAACTTTAGTAATCGGCCTGATAGATACTGAAAGCTGTTTGCAACTATTGAGCAGACGCTGACAGGAGCTTAATCTCAGTCGGAGGATTGCATGCTTCGGGTCACATTTTATCCTGACCTTAAAATGCATCATTCAGTTTTTAACGCGAGAAGCTTGGGCTGAACTGGTACAATCCGATTCCCAGGGCTATAGCAGCATTCAGGCTTTCTGCGGCCTGATTGTTTCCCGGTATGCGAACGGGGGTTCGATTCGGGGTAAAAAGCTTTTCGGATATTCCGTTTCCTTCATTGCCAATAACTAAAACAGAAGATGATCCGGGTTGTATTTCCCCGATATCGATCGCTTTATCGGAGCCCTCCATCAGATAGCACATTCTCTCATTTTGTTCAAAACGGCTTAACAATTCTTCAAGCGATCCCTTCATTAATGGTAAACTTCCGGTGGCTCCGGCCGTACTTCTCACTACCTTGGGATGGAAAGGATCTACCGTTCCCGTTCCAAATACTATACCGGCTGCATCAAACCAGGCAGCGGTTCGAATAATAGTGCCTGCATTTCCGGGATCCTGAATGCCATCCAATGCTACAATAACTCCATTTTTTTTGTTCAATTTAGGAAAAGTTGTCTCCTCTGGGATGTGACAGACAGCCAATACACCCTGTGGAGTATCGGTATCTGAAATCGCCTGAAAATCAGGCTTGCCTACACTAAAGAAATTATACCGGTTATGATCGATCTCCCAGTTTGGTTCAAAACTTTCTTCCAGCACAACAGCCTCAATTTTGATCCCGTCTCCCTTGATAATTTGTTCAACACACCAACCCGGCCTCCTCGCGCAGGGCGCTCCCCAGCAGGTTGGTCGACGTTCCGATCAGCGTGATCGTGCCGCCGAGCATGGCGGCAAACGACAACGGCATCAGCAGCTTGCTCGGACTCTGGCCCGCCTGGTTCGCCAGACGGATGACCAGCGGAATCATCACGGCGACGGCGGCCGTGTTGTTGATGAAGGCGGAGACGGGACCGACGACGAGGCTGATCACGAGGATCTGCCGCATGGTCGACCGGCCCATCAGGACGCCCAGGCGGTCGCCCAGCCAATCGATGATGCCGGATTGCAGGACGGCGGCGCTCAGGATGAACATCATCAGCACGGTGATCGTCGCCGGGCTGGAGAACCCGGAGAAGAGCTCCGTCGGCGACAGGATGCCGGCCAGACCCAAGGCGACCAGGACGCCCAAGGCGGTCACCTCGATCGGGAAGAACTCCAAGAAGAACAAGACGAGGGCGACGACCGCCAGCGCGAGCACGAAGACGATCTGCCAATTCGCCGTCAACCACTCCACAGGCATCGTGGCTCCCGAATCCCTGGACGCTTTTGCGTGTGCCGGCGCGTCGGCCTCACACGACGCGGGCCGACTTGACGACGATGTCGTCCTTGGGGACGTCTTCGTGGTTGCCCTTCGACTTGGTGGGGGTCTTCACAATTTTGCGGACCACATCCATGCCTTCGATGACGCGGCCGAAGACGGCGTAGCCGTCGTTCTTGCCTTTCGGGTCGAGGACGGGTTGGGGTCCGTCGCAGACGAAGAACTGGCTGGTGGCGCTGTTGGGGTCCATCGTGCGGGCCATCGAGAGGGAGCCGTCTTGGTGTTTGAGGCCGGCGTCGGTCTCCAGTTTGATGGAGCGGCGGGTCTTCTTCTGTTTCATGCCGGGTTCGAAGCCGCCTCCTTGGATGACGAAGCCGGGGATGACCCGGTGGAAGATGGTGCCGTCGTAGAAGCCGTCGCGGACGTATTGGAGGAAGTTCTCGGCCGATCGGGGCGCCTTGTCTTGGTAGATCTCGGCGCGGAAGGTGCCGTGCGTCGTCTCGAAGGTGACTTTCGGGTTTGCCATGGGTACCGCCAGGGGTGCGCGGGAAGCTGTGCGGTCGCCTTAAGGGTATGCCTATCATCGGCTTCGTTGCGGAAGGAACCGGACACCCGGTTGGTCTTGGAAGGCCGGGTCGCCGATGAAGAACGGAAGACCCAGGTCGAGCGCCTGGGCGTAGCCGACGGCATCGATGTAGGAGCATTCGAGGCCGTCGCCTCGAAGGCGGAGGCGAAGACGCGCGGCCGCCCGGAGTGTCTCCCGGTCGACGCCCACGGCGCGGGATTCGAACGGGGTCAGAGCCCGGGCGATCTCGTCCTCCGCCACGCCGCGTCGGAGCATGGTGAACTCGGATTCGTAGAGGTTAAGCAGGCCGGTCCGGAAGTCCGACGCGTCCTGGAAGGCGCGGACGTACGCCGCGTCGCCCTCGAGGTACGACATGATGGCGTAGGAGTCGGCGAAGAACTTGGTCACAATTCTTCGCCCTCGTTCATCAGATCGTTCCATTCGTTGGGCGAAAGACCGTACTTCTTGAGCGCACCGGCGACGTCCTCGAGGCGCACGGCTTTCCGGATATCGACTTGTAAGTCGTCGCCGGGCCGCACCTCGTACTGGTCGACGACCTCTTTTGGCAGGAGGATCCCTAGGCTGTTCCCGATTTTTCGGACTTTCAACGTTGGCATGTTAAACATGATGTATTACGTTGAACGTCTTATTAAATATTGAGTTTGGTAACCGGCTTTGCACCAAGGGCCAAACGCTTTAGGCCGGGGCCCGGCATCCGGCGGCCCGGTGCCCGCCCACGTCATCCTCGGCGCCCAATGGGGCGACGAGGGCAAAGGCAAGCTTGTCGACTATTTGGCCGAAGGGTACGATGCGGTCGCCCGGTACCAGGGCGGAAACAACGCCGGGCATACCGTGATCGTGGGCGACGACACGTTCAAACTGCACCTGATCCCGTCGGGCGTCGTCACGGGCCGGCCCGTCTTCATCGGCAACGGCGTGGTGGTGGACCCCCGGGCGCTCGTCAAGGAGTTGGACGAGTTGAAGGATCGGGGCATCACGCCGGATTTGACGATCAGTCCGCGGGCGCACGTCATCCTGCCGTGGCACATCATCCTCGACGGGGCCGCGGAGGACGCCGAGGGCGCCCAGACGATCGGTACGACGCGCCGCGGCATCGGGCCGTGCTACACGGACAAGGCGGCGCGGCTGGGTGTGCGCGTCGGCGAACTCGTGGACCCGGCGCGGTTCCGGGCGCGCCTGGACGCGGTGTGGCCGGTCAAGCACCGGGAGATGACGGCTTGGGGTTTGGCGGCCCAGACGGACCCGGGCCGCATCGTCGGCGACTACGGGCCGTTGGCCGAACGGGTCCGCACGCACGTCGGCGGGGTCGGGTCGCGGCTGGAGGCGACGTTGGCCGACGGCGGCCGCGTGCTCCTCGAAGGCGCCCAGGGCGTCCTGCTCGACGTCGACCATGGGACGTACCCGTATGTGACGAGTTCGTCGACGGTGGCGGGAAACGCGTCGGCGGGCACCGGGATCCCGGCGCACCGCGTCGAGGCGGTTCTCGGGGTGGCCAAGGCGTACACGACGCGCGTGGGCGAAGGGCCCTTCCCGACGGAGCTGTCGTCCGAGGAGGACGTCGGCAAACGGCTGGTGGAGGTCGGCCGGGAGGTCGGGACGACGACGGGGCGGCCGCGCCGCGTCGGCTGGTTGGACCTGGTGGCCTTGCGGTACGCGTGCCGGGTCGGCGGCGTGACGCACCTGGCGGTCACCAAGCTCGACGTGCTCAACGGGATCGACCCGGTCCAGGTCGCGGTGGCGTACGAGAGGGATGGCGAACGGGTCGATGACCTGCCGGAGGACCCGGCCGCGCTCGAGGCGGCCAAGCCGGTGTACCACGAGTTCGACGGGTGGGAGACGGCGCGCGACGACGTGGGGAACCTGGTGCCCAACGTGGAGGCGTACTTGGCGTACCTGGCGTCGGACCTGGGGGTCTCGGTGGCGTTCGCCAGCGTGGGGCCGGAGCGGTCCGAGACGGTGGCGGTGGAGCCGGGGCCGTTCACGGTCGACCGGAAAGCCGCTGAAGGTACCGCCTGAAGGCGGGCAGGTCCTCGACGCATTTTACGCCGGCGATCTTGGCGATCCGCCGGCGGAACTCGGTGTCGAGGTCGAGTCGGCCTTTCAGGTTGTCGCGCAGTCGGCGGGCCAGGGCGCCGCCGGTGCGGTCCCAGTCGGTCAGAAGGATGAGGGCGTCGAGTTCGGCGGCGGCGCGGTCGGCCTCCTCGAGGACGGTGCCGGGGCCGTGGAGGCTGCGGATCTCGCCGGCCAGGCCGAGCGTCTTCAAGGCGGCGGCGTCGCGGGGGCCCTCGACGAGGACGGGGGTCGTCTGGTTGGCTTCGCGCAGCTCGGCGAGGATTCCGTCGAGGACCTCGAGGCGTTCGCGGGGCGTCCGGTGGTCGGGCATGGTGGTCACTCGGCGAGGGCGGCGGCGAGGCGTCGGGCGGCGACGCGTGCGCCGACGCCGGCGATGTGCAGCCGTTTGCTGCGGCCGGTGGCGCCGGCGGTGATGGTGACGGCGGAGGCGGCGACGCCGAAGAAGTCGGCGGCCGCGTCGACCAGGGCGCGGTTGGCGGCGCCGTCGACGGGCGGGGCGTCGAGGTCCACGAGGAGGCTGCGGCGCCAGGGGTCGTAGCCGGCGGGGAAGCGGAGGATGTCGCGGTCGGGGCGGACGGTCAGCCGGAGGCGGCAGCCGTCGCCGACGGGTTCGACGGCGTCGGCGACGGGGGCGTCGGGCATCGGGTCGTTATCCGGGCGGGGTGGCATTTAACCGCTTCGTTGGTCGCGGTGGTGCAGCCAGGCGCCGACGAGGACGAGGACGACGGCCAGGAGGGCGAGGACGAGGCTGGCGGTGAGGCTGGTCTGTCCGGTGACGAGGCCGCGTTCGCAGGTGGCGGTGGGGTCGGGTCCGCAGTCGCTGGTGGAGGTGAGGAAGAGGCCGAGGAGGAAGCCCAGGAGGGCCAGGGTGGCGAAGATGACGGCGTTGGCGTAGAAGACGAGGACCTTGCCGCGCATCGTGGCCGGCGCAGGCGGCGTCCGGTTGTAAGCGCTTTGCCGGTGGCGGGAGGCTGGTCACGTCGACGGGCCGGCGGGCCGAAGCGTTCAAGAACCCGGCCGTCTCATGGATGGGTTTGCCTCCGTCGAAGGCCGGGGGAGGCCGCCTTCGGGCGGAACGATGATCCCCGGCGCATTCCGGAGGCGACACCGCACGCGCCCGTAAAACGCCCGCCTGACCAACGCATGACGGCGGCGTACCAGGCCGTGCGACACAAGCCGCCTTCAAGGACCCCGGGGACGGCGCGGCACGACCGCGGCGGAGGATCCGGCGGGACGACGGGCGGCGACATACGCGTGCCCGTTACTCTTAGGGTCCCCCGCTGACCGTTCAGCCGTGACGGCAAGGGATGAGGCGATGGACAACCCCGGGCCCGCACAGCAGCCGCAAACCGGAACCCGTCCCCAATGCCCTCTGCTGCCCTGCGCTTTGCGCGTGGGTTGGGCGGGGGCGGCGGAAGCACGGACCCGGGTCAGGAAGCGGAGGAACCCCCCACAAGGGGGCCGATGATACGCACTGTTAGGGGTCCGTGACAGCGGCCATTTTTCTCCTTCCGCGGCGGTGGCGGCGGAAGCCTTATCTTAGCGTGGGGGAGTAATTCTCCTGGCCACGGGAGGGCCGTACATGGTTGCCATCGAGCCGTTCCGTCCGGAGCATTTGGCGGCGGTGGTCCGCCTGGCGCGGCAGACGTTCGACGTGCCGTACCCGGTACAGTTCTTCGTGCAGGCGGCGGAGGCGGACCCGGGGATCCTGGTGGCCGTCGACGAGCCGACGGGACGCGTCGTCGGGTTCGTGTTGGCGGCACGGTCGGGCCCGATGGAGGCGCGGGTGGCGTTGATCGGGGTGGCGCCGGAGGCGCAGAGCCGCGGCGTCGGCCGGCGGCTGATGCGGCGGCTGCAGGCGGTGTTGCAGCGTCGGGAGATTCGGCGGTTGGCGTTGGAGGTGCGCACGGACAACCCGGGCGCGCTCGACTTCTACCTGCGCCAAGGCTTCACCGTCGAGGGGGTCCAGGAGGGCGTCTATCCGGATGGGGCGGACGCGTACGTGCTGGCCAAGCCGTTGCGGTGATCGCCGGCCTAGTGCCCAAGTTTAGGCACTAGGTTTTAGTGCGCCGCCCCCCTTGTCGAGGGCGTCCATGGCTTTCGTCCGCCGGAAGAAGATCAACGGCCGGGTGTACCTCTACCGGGTGGAGAACCGGTGGGAGGACGGCAAGGTCCGCCAGAAGGTGCTCGAGTATCTGGGCGCCGAGGATCCGGTGCCGCGCAAGCGGCCGCCGGACGAGGCGGTGCGGGCCGAAGTGTCGCTCCGGAAGCGCGACGCGACACGGCGACGATAAAGGATTTATATGCTGAGCCGGGTCGAACGGGCGAGGAGTCTGTGGTGCGGGCCCAAGTCGTTGTAGCCGTCACGCTGGTTCTCATCATGCTCGCCGGCCCGTTGGCCGGCGCGCAATCCAATTCACAATCTGAGCAGCCGCAGGACGCGCGCGCCGAGGACGAGGCGGGCGACCCCGTCATGACGACGCCGACCGGGGAGCAGGAACCGCCGGCCGGCGACTACAGCCACGTCGACATCCAGGAGGTCTGGATCGGCGGGGAGACGGAGACGACGATTGAGGTCGGCGTCACCATGGGCAGCACCGACAACCAGGGCGTCGGGCCGTTCTCCTGGTGGCAGCGCGGCTTCATCTACGTCTACTTCACGCTGGGCGACATGGAGTACCGCGTCGCGTCGCTCAGCGGCGGCTGCAGCCAAGGTGAAGAGTCCATGGGCCAATTGCAGGTGCTGGACCGCGGCAACGACTTCTACCGCGGCGTCACGTGCCTCGAGACGGTCGTGGACGGCGACTCGCTCATCTACACGGTGCCGAAGGAGGAGGTGACGGACGCCAACCACGTGCCGTTGCGGTACGACGACACGCTGCAGGGCTTCTACGCCGAGGCGTTCGCGATGATCGCGCCGGGCATCGGCGGGTTCTGGATCGTGCCGCAGGTCACCGACCACATCGTCGTCGAGGACCGGGCGCCCGACTCGGGCTTCGGCCCGATCTTCCGCGCCGTGCTTGGTACGACCGGCGTCGGCGACGTGCACCTGCTGATCGAGGAGCCGGTCCGCGTATCCAACGGCGAGGCGACGACGATCGTCTACGAACTGGACCTCTTGAACGACGGGTCGGAGGAGGATGTGATCCTGCTCGAACCGAAGGGCGTGCCGGGCGATTGGACGGTGCGGGTTCCGTCGAAGCTGACGGTGTCGCCGGGTGAGACGGTGCGGTTCCCGGTGATCCTTTCGATGCCGTTTACGCACAACCACGGCACGACCGAGTTGTTCGAGGTGCATGCGGAATCGTCGAACAACCCCGACCATTACAGCGTGGCCGAACTCGGCGTCTTCTGGACGGAGATCCCGCAGCCGGCCGGCCACCACAACAAGATGTGGCTCCACTCGGCCAACCCGACGCCGGAGAACCCGTTCGAGCAGGCGTTCATGACGCTCTACAGTTTCACGCGCACCTGGTTCAACCCGTTGCCGCCGGGCGAGGACCCGGACCCGGACGCCAACGACGCGCCGGTGCCGGCGTACTTCAACACGTTCTTCTTCCCCGGCAATGACGACACGGCGAACACGCACCGTGCCTTCTGGGACTTCCCGTTGAGCCCGGCGCTCTTGATCGGCCTCGACTTCGACCTGGACCGGTCGGGCGGCGAGGACAGTTATTTCGCCACCGTCATCGAAGGCTCGGCGCCCGCGGAGAACGCGTACATCGAGACGACGCTGCGCTACTGCGACCCGACGGACCCAGGCCAAGGCGGGCAGGGCGGACAAGGCGGCCAGGGAGGCCAAGGCTTCGGCTGCCCGGGGCAATGGGTGACGATCGCCACCGGCACCTCCGGCAAACAGCCCTTGAACCGCGGCCAGTTGACCGAGTTCGTCGCGCCGCTTGCCATCGACCCGGTCGCCGACCTCCTGCCCTACAGGAAGGACGCGAACCTCCACCTCAACGTGCAACTGATCAGCGACACGCCGCAGAGCGTGAACCTGCCGGAACCGAAGCCGCGGATGCACGTCGACGACGCGGAGACGACGGTCCTGGTCCTGCCGCTGGTGGAGTACCACGACCCGGTCGACCAGGCGTTCGAGGACGTCGGCACCCTCAAGATCAAGGCGCTCGACGAGTTCGAGAAGCCGGTCAACCCCGGCGAGGTGACGTACTTCCGGTTCACCGTCGAGAACGCGGCGGAGGCCGACCAGAACGTGGCCGTCGGCCTGGAAGGCGTCAACCAGCAGTGGGCGCACTTTTTGGAAGGCGACGAGTTGCGGTTGGAGCCGGGCGAGAAACAGAACCTCACGCTCGAGGTGGCGGTTCCGATCGAGGCGGGTGGCGGCGAACGCGCCGAACTCTTCGTGATCGTGGAGAACGTCGACGACCCGAACGTGGTGGCCGTCAGCCGCCTGCGGGCCTCGGTCGTCGACCCGGGCGTCGAAGACGTCGAGGACGAGGCGGGCAAGTACTCCGTGGAGGAGGTCAGCTCGCCGGGTCTGGGTGCGGCCGCCTTGGCGGCGATGCTCGTGGCCGTGGCGCTTCTGGTCGAACGGCGACGGCGCCCGTAGGCGCTCGCGGCGCGCGGATCAGGTTTCATCCACGGTGAGCAGCGGCACGACCTCGTCGGCGCCACGCTCGATGGCCACGTCACGCGGTGTGTGCCCGGCGTCGTTGGGGATCGACGGGTCCGCGCCGGCAGCCAGGAGCGCCTTGACGACGTGTTCGGAGCCGTTGGCGGCCGCCACGTGCAAGGGTGTGTGCCCGCCGGCGCCGCGCGCGTCGACGGTGGCGCCTTGGTCGACAAGGAGCGGCACGAGGGCGGGTTGGGCGCCGGCGGCCGCGGCGTGAAGCGGCGTGTTCGCCTCTGCGTTCTTTGAGAGTGCGTTCACGTCGGCGCCGCGCGAAAGGAGTTCTCGCGCCACGTTGTCGTGTCCGAAGTGCACGGCCAGGTGAAGGGGTGTCCAGCCGTCGGGGCTCGGCGTGTGCAGGCGCGACGGGTCCTCGGCCAACCGCGCGTCGAGCGTCTCGACGTCGCCCAGGATCGCCGCTTCGTGGATGGTGGGTAGGACGCCCGCGGCCAGGAGCGCCTCGACGACGGGCGTGGCGCGCAGGTAGGCCGCCAGGGTGAGCGGCCGCATGCCGATGGCGAGCGGGCGGTCCGCGATTGCCGCGTCGTCGGCGACGAGCCGCGCGACGGCTTTCGCGTCCTTCTTCTGGATGGCCTCGCCGAGCGGGTCCGACGCGTTCATCGCGGGCGATTCAGCCCTCACCAGCGGATAACGGTTGGTGTAGAAACCTACAGATACACACCCACGATCGTGGGGTCATGGCGCTACGAGACGCGACGGCCGACCCGGACGAACTGGCCGCCTTGTACGCCGGGCTGGCGCATCCGACGCGCGTCGAGATCCTCCGGGCGCTCCGCACGAGCCCTGCGATGACGCTGCGGGAGCTGCGCAAGGCGCTCGGAGCGCGCGGGGTGGGCGTCGACACGACGACGCTCCTGCATCATCTTCAGAAGATGCACATCCCGACGGTGGCGGATCTCACGCACGAGAAGGGCGTGCTAACCGTGCGGCTGGTGCGCGACTTGGCGCTTCGGACGAAACTCGTCGAGGGGGCGACCGGCGACCCTAGTGCCTAAGCTTAGGGGCGTGTTGCCAAAAACCCTGCCCTTGCGGTGTACACCCTCATTCACAATCGGCCTCCGGAATCGTTAAGGCCAGCCGAATGCGCGGTGAATGCGTGGGAAGACAAGTGGTGGCGGCGTTGGTCGTCGTCCTAGCGTTGTCGATGGCGTGGGGTGCCGCCGCCCAATCGGAGGGCGCGGACGCGCGCGTCGTCGTGGAAGACCCCACGGGCGACGTACAAGTCGAATATACGGGGGTCCAGGAACCTGCTCCAGAGGGGTTTGAGCACGTGGACCTCGTGCAGGTTTGGATGGGGCCCGAGAACGTGGCGCACGTCGAGTTCGGCCTGGAGCTCCAATCGTGGACCAACGAACGGGGAGAAGAGCCCCTCTCCAGGACGTTGCGAATTCATTTCTCCTTCGCCGATCAGATTCACCGCTTGGAGGTCCGATCCTGCCGAGAAGAACCGTTCACGCTCTCGGTCGTGACCGACCCAGCAGGCTACAGCAGTTCCCACGTCGGATGCGTACCCGGCGCGATCGACGAGGAGGTGGGCATCGCACGGGCCGACGTAGCGAAGTCGCTGATCCGGGACCGCAACGGCACCTCCGTCCGCTACGGGACGCACATCGACGATGTGTCGGCGTATGCGTCGACCGTGGTGGCCGGTGTCGGATTCTGCACCGGATTATGGAATTGCACGGCGTGGGCGTACGACCGTGCTCCAGACACGGGCGCCGAAGGCCGGCTGGCCATCGAGAACGGCCTGCAGGGTGTAGGGCACCTGCAGGTCGTTTCCCCACACGCGATTCGTTTCAGCAACGGCGAATCGACCACCCTCGTCTACCGGGTGCTCATCGACAACTTCGGCTCGGAAGAGGACGCCGTGTTCCTCGAAGCCGAGGACGTACCCGAGGAGTGGGACCTCCGCTACCCGCCCCGATTGATCGTCCCGGGAGGCGGCAGCGTCGAGTTCCCCGTCATCGTCTCGTTCGGCTTCTCGCATCGGCACGGCGAGACCATCGAATTCAACCTGACCGCCCAAAGCACGGTGGACCCGGCCAGCCACGCGTGGACGCATCTGGGCGTCCATTGGCCGGAGATCCCGCAACCCGCGGGCCACCATAACATTGTCTACCTTCATTCCCGGTCGGAGGCAAGCCAGGAGCAGGAGCGCTTGTGGATGAATCCGTTGCCGGAGGACCCGGATCCGGACGCGGACGGAGAGCCGGTTCCAAGCTACGTCTTGTACTCCAATGAGACTCACACGTACCGCCCGTGGGTCGTGCCGTTGGTTCCCGGCCTGCACATCGGGTTGGACTTCGATCTGGACCGGGAAGGGACCGCCTCCCTCGCCGTCTCCACCGGGGCTCCCGTCCAGAACGGGTACGTCGAAGCGTGGCTCCTGCATTGCCAGCCAGGCAACGAGACCGGGCGCAGCGTGTCTGGCCAGGAGTGTCCCGGCGGAAGTTGGCACGCGTTGGCGTCTGGCCAATCGACCAAGCAGTCGTGGGGGGGTGACACGCGCCAGGACTTCGTGGTCCCTCTGACGCCGACGGCTTACTCCGACCTCGTCCCGTACGCGGGGCCCGCCTCCAACATGCTCCTGGAGGTACGGTTGATGAAAGAGAACGACGATGCGTTGGGTCTGTCGTCTTCGATGCCGTCCGCGCAACTGCATACGAAGGAGACGTCCCTGGACCTGCCGTTGCGTGAGTATCATGACCCGATCGACCAGGCGTATCACGGGGTCGGGCTCCTGTCGCTTGTCCCCTCCGGACCGTTCGAGAAGCCGGTGAACCCCAGCGAGACCGTCGTGTTCCCCTTCAACCTCACGAACGACGCGCCTCGGACCATGGACGTTGCGTTGTCGGCCGAAGGCCACAACGCAGAGTGGGCCCGCTGGGCGGGTGAGCAGGGATTCGCGTTGGAGCCTGGCGAGAAACGTGCGCTGCAACTCGTCGTGGTCGCGCCCGAGGTCGCCGTCGACGGCGAACGGGCGGAGGTGTTCGCGGTGGCCAGCCAGGTGGACGACGCGGCCGTGGTGGCGATCAGCCGTCTGCGGGCGTCCGTCGTCCAGGCGGTGGATGTGCCCGACGAGAAGGATCAGGTGCGCGACGGGGACGACCGGACGGTCCCCGGCATCCCGGCGACGATGGTCTTGGCGATCCTCGTGGCGGCGCTCGCGATCCGGCGGGGTCATCGACCCGGCGAACGGCGTTTGTGAGACACGTCGAATGTTGCGTCCCGGTTTTGGTTCGCGTAAAAAGGACCACGTCGACCTCGCCGGCCTCTGCTGGACGGTTCCTTCGGAACGTTTGGGCCTCGGCCTGTGTACCACGGGCCAGAGGCGGTGTACCTCGAGTCACCGCTCCTGGCCCGGCGCCGTCCTAGTGCCTAAAACTAGGGGCGTGTTACCAAAATCCCTCTCTGTTGCTATGATCGGGTGGCGCGTTGCCAAATAAGGTTCGCCGGATTTGGCGGCGCTCCAATCCGGGGATGACCACAAAACGCACTGGTCTTTGGCCTGAGTTTAACGCATTGCGGGTAACCTAACACGTCGTGCTCCTCATACACCGTCCTCTCGAACCGATTCTTCGCCGCGTACCAGGTAACGTCCCACGGACAGCATCAAATCCTGCCACGCGAAATCTTAAATTCGAACTTGCCCCGTGTGAGGGTCATGATGGGTGATTGCGTAACGCGGTTGGCGCCGGTTGTCTTCGCGTCAGTTCTGTTATTGGCGTTCGTGCCCGTAGTGTCATCGGCGGACGACGCGCCGGTCATTGGGACGGAAGAGAACCCCGAATTGACGGACGCGGAGGACGACGTGGATTACTCCCCGTTCTACGTTGGATCGGAGGACCGGTATCACCTGGACATCCTAAAGGCCTGGTTCGAGTATCTACCCGAGACCGACCAGGTGCAAACAACCTTTCTAACCAAAGATGCCCGGAACCTAGAATCGGCTTCGGGCACGTGGGACATATCGTGTCGTCTTGACGTCGCTCTTACCGACGGAGAATCTACGACCGGCCACTACATGTCCTTCGCTTTCCGGCAACACCCCGACGATGCAGAAATCGTGAGTTTCGTCTCAGAACAAGAGGAAGACCCGGGGACCGGCACACAAGGTGAGCTTCTCGCGCACGAGTTCAGTGCCACGCTGGAAGAACCAGGGCGGTTCGTCTTCACCGTCGACCGGGCGAACATCTACCTGCGCACCAACAGCTTCGACGAGCCGGAGGCGAATTGCCGGGAACAGTTGAGCCCGCAGGCTGGAACGACGACGGCCATCATCAACGAGGACTTCGCCGCGTCCACCGAGAGCTACT
>CAZXJU010000030.1:0-2875 GCA_964641035.1 uncultured Halobacteriales archaeon
CAGGGTGGAGGCAAGCGCCTCCAGCGGACGGATGGCCAACGCGATCAACAGCGCCACGAGGATTCCCGGGATCGTGCCGTCGACGTTGAAGAGGCGTTCGATGCTTTCGCTGGTCGCCAGGAACGCGACCGCGAAGAACGCGTACACGATGCCTTGCTGGAGCGTCCACCGGATCCGCAGTTCGATGTCGAACAGCTGGAATTTGATCAGGGCGTACGCGACGACGGCGACGAAGGCGAGCGTCCAGACCGCGTCGAACGCATAATGGAGATACAGCGTGTTATTGACGGCGGAATACCGGTTCAGGGCCCCCACGAGGATTCCCGTGGCAAGCGGCAGCAGAGTCGCCACCCCGTAGGTCCGGGCTTCGAACCGAACGTCGCGGTCTTTGAACGCGAACGAAGCGGCCAGGCTCCACACGGCCAGGGCCACTACGGCCATGAGCGCGAGGCTCCGCAGGAGGACGTTGATCCCGTCGACGAAGCCGTTGACCCCCCCGGAGGGCGGCAGCGAGAGTACCCCTTGGAAGGCCGCCAAGTATGCGGCACTGAGGCCGAATCCGACGCTTGCCAAGAACCCGGACCGGCGTCGGGTGACTGCCCTGTGCTCTCGAAGCGCGCCGACGAGCATCACGGCGGCTGCCGCGGCGTATGCGAGCGTCTCCAATGGGCCAATGAAAAATACGCCCAATTCGACGCCAAGGTACGTCAACGGCGGACCGCTCAAATACCATGCCACGAGGACGACGCCCAGGACCAACAACGCCCACGGTACGGCGCGGTCGACCTTGCCGCGCCGGTGTCCGCGCCAGAAGGCATGGAGAAAATTCAGGACCGCCAGCGGGACCAGGATCATGGTGGCCAAGGCCGCCCGTTCGAACGCTCCGTCCCACCCGGCGGAGAGGTCGCGTGCCGCAAAGAAGGACAGTTCGACGCCCCGGATGAGCACCACGAGCGCAAACGCGACGTGCACGCGGTTGCGGATCGAGTGGATCAAGACGGCCGCGGCCAACGCGAACAAGCCACCAGCGGCCAGGATCGTGGGGATGCGAAACGCTTGGAACGTCGCCTCGACCGCCAGCGTTGATGCCCCCTGCTTGAACGAATGCGCCCCATCGTGAATTGTCCTGGGTCTGTGTTTTTTCCTCAAACCGGGACTTATTGAGGCCGTGGGCCGTTTGGACGCTTGGTCCGAGAGGGACTTGAGGAGGTTGAGGTCATGAGCGAGGACAGTATCGGTTGGGACAGGATTGACGAGGCCACGTACAAGTGCCCCGGCGAAGACGGCATCTGCTATCACTTCCTTGAGCGGGACGAATCCGACTACGACGACGCACATCTTGGCGCCGTGGCGGCGGCCTGGAACACGTTCGTCGCCGCGTGCGAGCAGGCGGCGGCCCTCAAGGCCGAACGTGACGGCGACAAACACTGGGAGATCGGCCTGGTGGCGCTCCCGGACAAGGAGATGCGCTTCGAGTATACGTGGCACGAGGAAGACCGCCACCCGCTGAGCCTTTCCCGTACCCTTTCCGAGGCGGTCGACCTGGCCAAGACCACGGAAGAGATGATCATAACCGACCACTGAGCCACGGTGCTGTGGCGCGCTGGCGCACCGGATTCATCTCGTTGATGGCGGCATCGGAAGGCTAACCATCCCTTACGCCTTCTGCGCCTGAGATGCGGGCGGCAACGGCCGATTGGACCGACGAGCTGGCCGCATTCGACGCGTTCGGTAGCGTCACGCGACGGACGACCGCGACGGTGGCCGACGTCGAGCTTCCCGTGTTCGTCAACGAGTTCTGGACGTCCAAGCAGCGTGCCGCCAACCGTCTGCATGAGGTCTCGTACCGTGCCTGCTTCAAGCCGCAGCTTCCCCGGTTCTTCCTCGAACGGGCCACCGGCCCCAGCGACGTCGTCTATGACCCCTTCTCCGGCCGTGGCACGACCGCCTTGGAGGCGGCCCTTGCGGGTCGTGTCCCTTGGGCCTGCGACGTCAACCCCGTGAGCCGGGCGCTTTTGAAACCGCGTCTCCGCCCGCCGGAGCCCCAGGAGGTAGCCGACCGGGTGGCCCAGGTGCCGTGGGGCGAAACGGTGGACGCGCCGGACGAGCTGCTGGTCTTCTACCATCCTGAGACGCTGCGCGCGCTATGCAACCTGCGTGACTACCTAGTGGGCCGGGAAGCCGACGGGTCGTTGGACCCGGTCGACGCGTGGATCCGGATGGTGGCGCTCAACCGGCTGACCGGGCATTCTCCGGGGTTCTTCAGCGTCTACACGCTCCCGCCCAACCAGGCGGCCAGCGTCGATTCGCAGCGCAAGATCAACGCGCGGCGCGGCCAGACGCCGCCGCGCCGGGATGTGGCGGGTCTGATCGAGAAGAAGACGCGGCGTCTACTCAGCCAGATCGGGGCCGACGAGCGCGCCATGCTCCGTTCGGTGGCTGACGAGGCGCGTGTGCTGACCGGCGACTCCCGGTCGACGCCCGAGCTGCCCGACGATTCGGTCTCGCTCGTCGTGACGTCCCCGCCCTTCTTGGACGTGGTGAACTACAAGCAGGACAATTGGCTTAGATGCTGGTTCCTCGGCGTCGATCCGGACGAGGTGGACATCCTGCAGTTCCGGGATGTCGCGGCCTGGGAGCGGGCGATGACCCAGACCTTCGTCGAACTCGGCCGCATCCTGAAGCCGGAGGGCCGAATCGCGTTCGAGGTGGGCGAGGTACGTGGCGGGTCCGTGAAGCTCGAGGAGAACGTGGTGCGCTGCGCCCTGGACGCGGGCCTGGACCCGGAACTCGTCTTCATCAACGCACAGGAGTTCACGAAGACGGCCAACATCTGGGGCGTCGACAACAACGAGAAGGGGACGAACACGAACCG
>CAZXJU010000030.1:2975-13647 GCA_964641035.1 uncultured Halobacteriales archaeon
AGACGGCCAACATCTGGGGCGTCGACAACAACGAGAAGGGGACGAACACGAACCGTATCGTCGTCCTGCGCGACGCTTCGGCCTAGATACGGCGTGCGACCCTCTCTGGCCGTCGCCCTTACTCGGCACTGCCCCACACGCGCAGGACATAGCCTTGGCGTCGTTCGGCCCGGTCGTATACGGCACCCATGCGGACGAACAAGGAACCCTTCCTTCCGGGTTCCCTTGGGATCTGCACCTTGTCGGCGTCGCCGTTCGAGCCCACCAGTTCCCGTACGCTGTCGACGTCCAGCACCGGCACCAGGTCGAAGAGGTCCTTGCCGACGGCTTGTTCCTCCGAAAGGCGGAATTCGTCGCGCGCCACCGCGTTCCAGAAGTTGACGCGGTCGTTCTCGTCGCAGCCGATCACGCTATGCGGCGCCAGGTCGAGGATCGTCCGCAGGAACGCGGTCAACCGTTCGGACTCTGCGATTCGGGCGCCGACTTCCTCGTTGAGCGTGTTGAGTTCCTCGTTGAGGCTCTGCAGCTCCTCGTTGACGGTGGCCAGCTCTTCGTTGCGGCTTTCCAGTTCCTCGTTGAGCGTCTGGAACTCCTGGGATTTGCTTTGCAGGCGTTCGTTCAAGGCTTTTAGACCGAGGTTCGCCGCCCGGACGTCGCCGTCGGCCTCCGAGCTCTGGTGCCGGGTGCGCCGTGCCGGTGCGTCGCCGTCCGGCTCCGCGTCGGGGTCGTGACGGTCCGTCGCGTCGACGCCCAGAAACAGGATGCCTTGTTGCTGGTCCTCTTTGCCTTCGTTGACGTGAATCCATTCGAGATCGACGTAGCGTCGCGGGCCGTCCGGCGACATATAGTCCAGACGCTTCTCACCCACCGGCTCGTCGTCCTCTGCCGCTTGGTCCACGGCCGCCTGCAAAGCTTCCCAGAACTCCTCGACGATGACCTCCGAGGCGGGGCGGCCCATGGCGTCGCCGGGCCGCACGTCGAAAAAACCGGCGGCGGCTTCGTTCCACACGGCGATCCGCTGGCGGGCGTCGACACCGAAGGCGATGACTGTCGTGGCCTCGAGGACCAGCGTCCCGAAGGCGAACGGGTACGGCGCGGCGGGGATGGCATACGGACGGGCCTTCTTCGGCCGGCTTTTGGGATCGGTGGCGGCCTCCTTTGGCGGCGCGGCCGCGGTCCGGCGGTAGATCCGGGCGGTCTCGTGGATCCGTTTCAGGCCCGACGACGCCTGTCGGAGGCCTTCGCTTCGGCCTAAGAACAGGTACCCCCGCGGTTTGACGGAATTCGCCAGTTTGCGCAGTAGCGCTTTGGCCTTCTCCGGCTTGAAGTAGATGAGGACGTTCCGGCATGACAGGAGGTCCATCGACGCCAGCGGCGGGTCCCGGAGCAGGTCGTGCCGTCCGAAGATTACCCGCTTGCGTAGCTCCTTGCGTACGCGCCACTCGTCGCCGTCCTCGTGGAAGTGCTTTTGGCGACGCTCGGGCGACAATCCGGCCAACTGCGCCTCGGAGAACACGCCCCGCCGCGCGGCGGCCAGGGCCTCCTCGTCGAGATCGGTCGCGTACACGCGGAACCTGGCGGGGCGGTCGCTATCCTCGAAGGCTTCGGTCAAGAGGATCGCCAGGCTATAGGCTTCTTCGCCCGTGGCGCAGCCGGCGGACCACGCGCGGATCTCGTCGGTGTCGGACCCGTCGCGGACCAGGGGCCGCACGACCGTCTTGTCGAGTTCCGCCCATTGCGCGGGATCGCGGAAGAACTGGCTGACCTTGATCAGGAACTCGGCGTGAAGGCGCTCCAGTTCCTCCTCGTCGTCCTGCAGCAGCTGCAAGTATTCCTTCACGTCGTCCTTCCGTGTGGCCAGGATCCTTCGGTCGAGCCGGCGTTTGAGCGTCGTGTGCCGGTATCCGCGGAAATCGGTGCCGAACCGCTTCTCGAGCGCCGCCAGGACCTGCGGCCATTCGAGCGGAAGCGCGCCGGGCGCCTCGCCTTGGGCGACCGCCTGGACCAGCATGCCGGGGATGTCCCCGACCGCCAGCGTCGCGTCGACACGCCCGGTGGCGATGGCCGCCTCGGGCATCGCGGCGAATTCGGCGGTCTCCGGGTCCTGGGCGATGACGAGGCCTCCTTCGGACTTGATTCCGGCCACGCCGGTGGCGCCGTCGCCGCCGGTGCCACTGAGGATGACGCCGATGCTGCGGTCTCCGTACGACCGGGCCACGGACCCGAACAGCTTGTCGATGGACGGGCGCGAGAAATGGACGCGGGCGCCGCGCGTCAGCTTGATCTTCCCGTCGTGCACCTCGAGGTGCCGGTCGGGCGGTGCCACGTACACGGAGCCGGCTTCAAGCTCGGTCCCCGATTCGGCCACTTCGACGCGAAGCGACGTCTCGCGTTGCAGGAGCGACGCCAATTGGCTCAAATGGTCGGGGTCGAGGTGGAGCACGGCGACGATCGGCGCCCCGAAATCCTCAGGCAGGCCCGACAACAGGTCACCGATGGCCTTCAGCCCGCCGGCCGACGCGCCCAGCGCGACCACGAAGCCCTCGGTCTCCTTCGCTGCCGAATCGTCCTTCGGTGCCTGTTCCGAGGCGTCCGGCGGCCGGCGCGAATCCGTTACGCTCGACACACTCCACGTACTATAGGAGTCCCCGCCCATAAGACGTTTGGCAACGCGCGGGCCCCTCGAATGGCGGCGCCCCACATGTCTTGGCACCCAAACCTTTAGGAGGAGGGAACGCCCCTAGAGTGCCTATATGTGTGGTCGGGACGTCGGTTCCAGAATGCGAGAGCGATTGAGGAGTACGCATGTTCGGTAGCAAATCTGAATCGTCGGCCGAGTCGAAGCTCGACACGATCGTGGCGCGCCGGATCGACGTGTCGTCGGACGTGCTAGGATTCGAGGCGCCGCCGTGCGCCGTCCAAATCAAGTTCTTGCCGTTGGGCGCCGACGGCTGGACCCTCGTCGCCTTGACGCCCCCTGCGAAACCGCCCAAGGTCGCGAAGTGGCTTGAACAGTATACGCCGTCGTCCATCCACATCGCGCCGGGCTTGTCGCCCAAGGTACTTCGCGCCAACTTCGACAAGGTCCCGCCGCGGTGGGACACGTTCCTGAGTGACGTCATCGTCCACTACCTGCAATTGACGCCGGACGGTTCCGCGTCCTTGTTCATCGAGGACACGCCGAAGACGGTCGAACGGTTCCTGTCGAAGGTACAAGAAAACGACAAGGACGCGCGCTCACGCAAGACGCTGGCCGGACCGGAACGGGTCGACCTGACGAGCCGGCAGATGGAACTGTTGTCGGTGGCCGTGGCCTTGGGGTACTATGAGATTCCCCACCAGGTGACGCTGCGGGACTTGGCGAAGAAGGTGGGCCTGAGCGTCGGCGCGGTGTCCGAACTTCTGCGCCGAGGCGAGTCGCTGATCATCCAGGATTACATCGACACCATGGCGCAGACGCGGTGGGATTCGGCCGCCGAGGACCCGGATTCGCCCGTTGAGGTTGAGGCCACGCAGACGCCGGAGGCCACGCAATCGCGTGGGCGCGGCAAACCGCCGAAAAGGGGGGGGGCCGCGACCGTCGCTAGACACGGGACCCGGGCGGACGTGACCTCAGGCACGGGTTTCCCATCCGAGCCCCTG
This sequence comes from uncultured Halobacteriales archaeon, assembly GCA_964641035.1. Classification (GTDB taxonomy): domain Archaea; phylum Thermoplasmatota; class E2; order JACPAO01; family JACPAO01; genus CAZXJU01. The sequence goes on from CAZXJU010000030.1 coordinate 6,618, forward strand.
TCGGACACGGGCCGCGAGGGTCCCCGTCTCGAAGGGCTTGGCGAGGAACGCCACGTTTGACGAACCGAGTTCCGGCAGACGTTCCGCCGCCCCGTCGTGGTCCCCGCTCATCAAGACGCACGGGACGTCCGGCTCAATATGCGTGGCGACTTCCAGGAACGTGACGCCGTCCATCGTCCCCAGATGGTAGTCCGTGATGACCATGTCGAAAAATTGCCGTCCCATGAGGTCGATCGCCTCAGGTCCGGAGCGCGCCGTATGCACGATGGCCGGCCCGTGGCCGGACGACGGGCGGATCGCCTTGATGAGCGTCGAGACGGCGGACAAGATGTCCGGCTCATCGTCCACCAGAAGAATGTGCTGCGGGCCTTCGGCCAAGGCGTCCGCGTCGGCGCCCGCCATCGCCGGCTGGATGGGTCGTAGCACGGATGCGTTTTCTTGGTCGGCGAGTCCTTGTCGGTTCATGTCGGTGGATCCCGAGTGCGGTCCGGCGGCCGCGGGTTCCATCCGTCCGGACGGATTCGGCGGCGCCTTGTAGCGGCTCATGTCACCCTTTGCCTGGCTGACCCCTTAACCAGTCGCCCACCCCGGCGGGGCAACACCCCGGTCGGAGCGCTGCTGACCCCTCTTTTGCCAGGCGCCGTGCCGTCTCGTGGCGCAGCCCGCGGGCCGGCCCTGACGAGCCTCCCGTCGCCGGAAGCCCACATGTACGGCTGGAGCCAGTTGCTTAAGGCACCGCGGCCTTGGTTCTGCATATGACACAAGGATCATGGCCTCTGGCACCGAACGCCGAGACCGCACAACCAGCCGACAATGCACCCAATCAATCGACGCTGCCGCTCGAGATGCTGCTGCACGACCTCTCCGGCCCGTCGCGACACATCGGGTTCTTCGTGGAGCGGTTGCGCGCGTCGATTCCGGAACCGACGCCGCGGCAGGCCGAATGCTTTACCCGGATCGAGAAGAACCTGGCAGCCGAGCGCGACCTCCTACAGCAATCGCGCATCCTCCTGTCCGACGGGCGGGCGGGCGCCTCGCACGACGCGGCGCTCCGTGCGAACCAGGAACTCACGGACCTCGTCGCCTCGTCCCAACCGGAATTCGACGAAAAGGACGTCCAGATCGGCCTCGACCTAGAGGGCGACCCGGCCGTCCATATGGACGCAAAGGCGCTACGGCGCGTCGTCTTGAACCTGATGAACAACGCGCTGGCCTCGACGCCGGCCGGCGGCCTTGTCCGGGTCGCCTGCCACGTCGAAGGAGACTCCGTGGTGTTCGCCGTCACGGATACCGGCGGCGGCTTCACGCGCGACCAAGCGGAGCGTCTTTCGCAGGCCGCGGCCGGAATGGGCCGTGGTGTCGACCCGGCCGAGAATTGGCCCGGGTTGGGCCTCCTGGTCTGCCACCGCTTGGTGACACGCCACGGAGGACGGTTGAGCGTCTCAAGCCCCGGCCCCGGCAAAGGATCGACGTTCTCCTTCAGACTCCCGCTGGCCGAACAATAATCGCGTCCGCCGGACCGCGCGCCCGTCCCCGCAAGCCAGGGTTCAACGGCGCGTCGCATCGGACTGCGCCACGTCCCGTTCGGTGGCCAGTGGCCGTGCCGACGGGTCCGTGGTCCGGTCGCGCGAGTCCTCGGACGCTTCGCCCGGTCGCACCGTCGCGCCGTCCCACAATCGGTCGAAGAGGCCCTGGTAGAAGCGGATCTCGTGCGGCTCGACCGAACGCCGGAACTGGGGGACGCCGCCCAAGGAGGCGTGCGGGAACGCCTGGTAGAGTTCCCGGCCGTCGACGATCGTCAACCACATAGGAAGCGCGTCGACCAGTCGGATGCGCCAAGATTTCTGAAACGTCGTGAGCTGGCGTTCCGACGCGGCGTCGTGGGTCGCCACGGCCCGCAGGCGCACGCCGCGCTTGACGGCCGCCGCGTAGGCCGGCGCGTCCTTGTCCCAGTGCTCCTGCATATACGTGCCCCATTCGGGCGGGCCGAGTACTTGCACGTCCGTTGTCGAGCGGTTGATCGCGTCGGCGAAGATGTCGGAACCATGGTCCGGTCCCAACCATGGGAACGCGGATGGGGTCTGCTCGGAACTCCCGTCCGGCATGAGTCGCATCAGCCGCTGCTTCAATCGTGCGGCGAAGACCGCGTCGCGGATCTGGACCCCGACGTCCTCGCCGCGCGACGGGGCCTCGTCGTCGGGTTGCGCCACCAGCTCCAACGACGCCGATTCGGTGACGCACGAGACCAAGGGTCCCGTGTCGTCGCTCGGGATCTGGCGGATCAGCGGTTCGGCCCGGTCGACGTCGATCAGCGCAAGCGCCCGGTGCATCACCTTGCGTCGGGGCATGATGATCCGTACGTCGACGCCGCGGGCCGCGGCCACTTGGATGTCTTCCAGGAGGTTCGGCATGTTCGCCAGGCGTTCGGGGAAGTGCCCGCCACCGGAGAGCCAGAAGAGGTCCTTTGCCGCCTCGGCCATCCGCGTGATCTCGGCGTGGCAGGCGCGGCGGCCGGAGAAGACGGCGACGTCCCGGGTGCCCATGTCGGGTCTCGGCTCCGACTCGGCCTCCGGCCGGAGCGTGGTCGCGTCGTCCGCCTGGGCGCGGTGCACGATTTTCAGATGCCGGTCCAGGCGCGTCTTCACCGCGCCCAGGACTTCGGAGAGCGGCGTGGCCCAGAACACGATGGGCTTGCTCGGACGTTCGCGGGCGAACCCCTTCTGCACCAGTTCCCGCAGTTCTTCATAGATCCGGCCTCGCGGCTGTCCGGTTTCCCGTGCGACGGTCGACGGCACGTCGCCGCCGGATTGCAACAGGTAGTCGTACATCTCGATCTGCTTCTCGGAAAGCCCCATATCTTGCAGTAGGGCGAGGACTTCCTCGGGCAGTTTCTGGTAACGTTTGGTGGGCTGGTGGGGTACCACAATGCTCAATCCGGTCGCGGACGCGCTTTGCGATGGACGCGTATCAGGTACCCATCGGTCGGCCAGGGGTTAATGTCTGGCCGACCCGAACATGTCGTTCGTTGCGGCATGCCGCGTGGGCGTCACCAGGTCGGCGTCCGGCCCGGCTGGATGTCTTGGGGGGCCCGTGTCGAGCGGCCCGGATCGGGTGGAAAACGAAAGAACGGTTCGGCGGGGAGGTGAATTTGCGTGGGGTGGCAAGCCCGCCGAACCGATCACGCTGACCAACGCTCTATAGGATATCCGGGTTGTGCGGACCGGACATGTTCGTACCGCGGGCCGACGGGGCGGGCGGCGCGTCGAGCCTCCCGGGTGCACACCAACGAGACGGCGCCGCCCCGTTTTATAAAGAAGGCTTGCCTTCGGCGGCCCCGCCTCCTGGGGAGGTAGCATAGCGGCCATGCGGCGGACTGCAGATCCGCATACCCGGGTTCGATTCCCGGTCTCCCCTTGCTTGTCCATGATTGCAACTGCGGTTGCGGCGTACGAGGATGCCAAGTTCGCGAAGGGCTAATAATGGCCTGAGAGGAGGCGCATCTCCTCCTGCAACCGGGAGAGAACGCAACGGACGTCCTCTTGGACCACGGGCCCCAAGGGGAATCGGTCCTCCGGGTCTCGCCGGCGGTCCATGAAACCAAATCGTTTGCTCCGAGATTGAGGGATTTTTGGGTTCGGTCCAACGTCTGTTATCCGGAAATCGTTTCCCACCCCAGCCGTCCGGGCCGGCAATGGGGCGGATAACACCGGCCAAGCTCCCGCAACCTCGTCCCGAAGAAGCAACGGGGGTGGAGTAGCTCCTGGATCACGAATGTCGACGACGCTGCGGTGAGCACAGACCGTCCCCTCGGTGTTCCCGTGGGTTTCCCTTGGGGGGCCGTAATGCTAGCCCACCGGTCTGGCCTATGCTGCCAGACCAAAATGGTTAGACGCCGAACAAAGTGGCCGGGGGCTATGGGAACGGGTGGTTCTCGGGACGTTGGACGAGCGAACGCTGGGAAAACAATCCCGTCCGTGCTTCTGATTCTGCTTCTGGTGGCTTCGGTTGCCTCGGCGGGCGTACCGGGGCCGGAAGGCGTCTTCCAGGGCTGCCACAATCCGAATAGCGGGCTTGTCCGTCTGGTTGAATCGCCGGACGACTGCCGGAAGAACGAGGCGTTTGTGGAGTGGAGCCAGAGAGGTCCTGAGGGTCCCATGGGGCCGATCGGCCCGCAGGGTCCCCAGGGAGTGCCGGGGCCGCAGGGTGAGACCGGTCCGCAGGGCCCCCAAGGGCTACCGGGTCCCCAGGGCGAACCGGGCCTTCCAGGGGAAGCTGGCACCGACGGTGCGGATGGAGCCGATGGCTTGAATTGTTGGGACCTGGACGGGGACCGTGTCGCAGACAGCGACGAGGATGTGGATGGCAACGGTCTCGTGGATGCCGCCGACTGTCTGGGAGCGGACGGGCCGCCGGGCCCCGCGCTCACTCACGTTTCGGAGTTGAACGGTTTGGCTTGCGACGCTTCGTCGGGGCCGGGGACGATTCTGGTCGAGGTGGATCCTGACGACGTCGTCCTGCTGCGATGCGTTCCCGACAGCGCGTCGCAGGATGCACCCATGGCGTGGTATCGTGACGCGGACGGCGACGATTGGGGCGACGCCGAAAATCGCTCGGTCGGAAGCGAGCAGCCGAGTGGCTTCGTGTCCCGGTCGGGCGATTGCGACGATTCCGACCCCGAAATTCATCCGGATGCGACCGAGCTCGCCGATGGAATAGACAACAATTGCAATGGCGTAATCGATGAGGTGTCAACCACCTGGTATGAGGATGCTGACGGCGACGGCTACGGCAACCCTGCCGTCTCAAGCCAGGATGACCAGCCGGAAGGCTACGTGGGCAACGACTTCGATTGCGACGACACGGACTCCCTGGTATCGCCCGCCTCAATCGACGTGCCAGACCTTTCCTTCGTCGACCTCAACTGCGACGGAATTGACGGGGACCGGCTGCGGGCCCTGTTTGTCGCCGTGGATGGCTCCGACTCGAACCCCGGGACCATAGAAGAACCGATGGCGACCGTCGGGGCGGCCATGGCGGGCGCCCTGCCGGCAGCACCGCCGCCGATCTACGTGGCCGCCGGCGTATATTCGACTGGGCCCGTGGATTTGACCTCCGGTTCTGAAATCTATGGCGGTTACGATCCTAGCGATTGGTCACGCGATGGGACGATGGAGACGGTCTTTGAAACCGTACGCATCGGGTTGCGGGCAATTGACGACGTAGACGTAATGCTGCAATTGGTAACGGTGGCACCAACGATTCCACCTGACACGCAAGATGTGAACGTCATCGGTTTGTACGCTCTTCGCAGCGAAATTTCGTTCGAGGCCGTGACGTTCCAAGTCGGCGACGCGGCCCCGGGACTTGACGGCCTGGACGGCCGGCCAGGGGAAGACGGCGAGTCCGGCCAGAACGGCGGACCCGGAAGCTGCGATGGGTCCCCTGCCGGCGTTGGCGGTGACGGTGGCTCGTCGGTCTTGTACCCGGGAGGCTCCGGTGGGGCCGGCGGTGCTGAAGGCGCCAACGACGGCCATACCGGAGAAAGGGCGTTAGGTGGCGCTGCTGGTGGCCTTGGGGGTGCCGGTGGAACTACCGGCTCGCCAGGTCAGGACGGGCAGGATGGTGGCGACGGCTTCGACCGAAGTCAGGAGGGTTTTTCGGCGGCCGGTGACTTGATCGTCTCTGGATCGTCCGCTGAACCCAGAACGCTTCGGGGTGACTCGGGGATGCCGGGCACCTATGGCACCGGCGGCGGTGGCGGCGGTGGAGGTGGCGGCCAAGGCGGCGCCTTCAAAGACGACGGAAGCGGCAACGGAGGCGGCGGCGGAGGCAGCGGCGGCGAAGGTGGGGGCATGGGCGTTGGGGGCCGCGGCGGCGGCTCGTCCATCGGAGTGTTCGCCCACGAGTCGACCGTCGTGTTTACCGCCGATTCGCGCGTCGCCACAGGCCAGGGCGGCCGCGGCGGCGATGGCGGCCTTGGCGGTCTTGGGGGAATCGGCGGACCCGGCGGAATCGGAGGAACCGTGTGCCTGTCCGAGGTCGGCGCCGGCGGCGACGGAGGTCGCGGCGGCGACGGAGGAAGGGGGAGCAACGGCGGAGCCGGCGCCGGCGGCTGGAGTCTCGCCGTGGTCGAGTCCGGCGGGTCTACCGTGACCCTGGATCCATCGACAATCGTGGAGTTGGGAGCCTCCGGTCTCGGCGGCGCCTCTCCGCAAGGTTTCGAGGGAGCCGCCGGCACCTCGACGGTTCGCGTTACAAGCCCCTAGGGGCCAACGCCTTGGTCGCAGCCAGATGCGGGTGCGATGAGACTACGCGCGCCGAGGGGCACAGGCCGATTCCAGATTCTGGGAAAGGAAGAGCGGCGACCATCGGAACGCGATGGCCGCCAGATGGGGCGAATCCAACAGACCACCCGGGTTCGATTCCCGGTCTCCCGTCCCCCATTCTCGAATTCCGCGGCCTACGTCGAAATCTGGATCTCCAACGTGCCCCAACGATCTTGTGGGCACCCTCTACGCGCCGAGCCTGCGTCAGACGGAAGGCGCAGGGGCAGGCCCGGCGCCGCCTGACGTGTCGGTTTGGGGCTGTTTCGGCGTGTCGCGACCGATTCGCTTACGCCAATCCCGCGCCCCCAACTCCTCACGCGTTTGTCGTAGAGACGATGCGACGGCGTCTCGGATGGCTTCGTCGACCTCGGGGCTCTGTAGCATTTCGACTATGGCCCCGAACATCCGGGCCTCCTCCTTCTCGATCGTGCCTCGGAGTCCCGAATAGTGTGCGATCTTCGCGAACGCGCCTTCCTGCAGCTGCTCCTCGTAAACCCTCCCGAGGACGGCTTCGCGGTTGCGCTCGAGGGCCTCGCCTACCACCGTGCCGAACTTCGCGCTTTCGAGTTCGCGTTCCCACCGGGTCAGCATCTTCTCCAAGACCCGGTCGGAGATCTCCTCCTCGACCGCGGACACCAGTAGCAGGGCATTTCGCTGGACGTATCCATCGCCGAGGGTGCGGTCCACCAGTCGGATGACGCGGC